>NZ_JAQEHY010000014.1:0-83131 GCF_027665985.1 Butyricicoccus sp. AM78-15b2TA | reverse complement strand
GCTTGATTAAGAAGTCTTTTAGAGCATACAACACCGGCAGCAAGCTTGAATTTTGCGTACTGCCGGACTGCAAAATGGTTCGGTGTTTTCTTCTTCAGATCTTCAAACATCAGATCCACCGCGTTCTGAAAATCCTCGTCATCTTCACGGACTTCCATAGCGTTGATGAATTCGATGAGCGTGGCGAAGTTCTGTTCCTCCTTCGGTGCCTCATAGTGGATGTACCCGATGAGAGCACAGTAAAGCAGGATTTCTGCCTTCTCCCAGAACGGATCGCCGCCTTTGCCTTCACCCTTTGTGTTTGCCATGAGCGTTGTTGTCAGCTTCAGGATATCCTTTTCGCTGTGCAGATAGGCAAACGGGTTAAAGTGCATGGACTTGTGGAAGTTGATGGTATTGAATATCTTAATCCGATAATTTGCATGCACAAAAGCATTTCCGACCTCGAGCAGGGTCGTACCTTTCGGGTCAGTGAGCACATAGGAACTGTGAAGCTGTAAGAGATTTGGCTTGATCCAGAATCGTGTTTTACCGGAACCGGAGCCACCGACGATCAGAACATTCTTGTTTCTGGCGTTGGCCGGATTCTTCGGACGATTGCTCATCATCAGCCGCTCGGTTTTTGTGAGGATCACATTGTTCGCAAAAACAGGGTCGATGAAGGGTTCGATATCCTTTGCATTGCCCCATGAAGCGTTTTGTCAAGTGCTTTTTTGAGTTATTGACGCAACATAGGCTCTTCTTTTTCCACGATAAAGCCCCACGCGGTCATACATGGGGCTGTGGGATTATGATTGAAGTGGCGAAGTGGCAAAGTGGCAAGGTATCTGGGTTTTGCCACTTGGATTTTGCCAGTTCACTTTTTTAGAGCGTGATACCATGCTGCGCCGATACGCTTTGAGGTAATGCGCCCGTCAAGGTTTTTCTTTGCCGCCCGGACAGTACGGGCAGAAATCCCCGCGTCGGCTGCGGCTTTCTCTATGTCCTCGCTGGCAAGCTCTTTTCCGTCTGCCAGTAGGTCAAGTATCAGCTTTTCAGCCTGTTCGGTTTTGGTGGCGTTATTGCTGCCCGCGCCGGACAGCAGCTCGTCGGCGGTTATATCATATTCGCCTATCCACTCAAAGCCTGTTTCCGGGTCAAGGCAAAAGGCAACGGGCTTTCCCTCCGGCGCAAGGGAAGATTTGTCGTGAATGATAACGCGCACATTCGGTTCTCGCTTCACGCGCCCGATCAGCAGGACGCTCCTTGCTGCGGCGCGGAAGTCGATAGAACCTAAGCCACGGTATGCGCTCTGCCCTCCGGCAGCTTTGTTGAGATGTCCGATAAGGATAACGGCGCACCCGGTACGCTCGGCAACATCGGCAAGGCGGCGGAACATGGGGCGCACTTCGTTTGCCCGGTTCATGTCGGTCTTTTCGCCCATGTACGCCTGTATGGGGTCAAGGATAATCAGCCGCGCTCCGTTCTGCGTAATTGCTTTCTCTATGCGCTCATCGGAGAGGGTAAGTTCCCGCTTGGCTTCATCAATCACAAGTACGCGGTCAAGGTCGGCTTCTGCTTCCATCAAGCGGGGCTTGACGGTATCGCCCAGCCCGTCCTCGGCGGTCTGGTAAATTACTTGGAATGGCGGCAAGGGCTTCATTCCCGGCAGCGTTCCCCCGGTGGTGCAGGCGGCGGCAAGGCGTAGGGCAAAAGTGGTCTTGCCCTCGCCGGGATTACCTTGCACAATGGTTACTTTCCCAAAGGGGATATACGGCTCCCATAGCCATTCAACGGTCTGTGTGTCAACCTCGCTCATGCGGATAATCTCAACGGTTTCTTCCTGCGGCGGCTCTTTCAAGCCGTAAATCGCTTCCCGGATATACTTCCCGTCCGCGATTTCTGCCCGGTGCTGCAATACCTCGTTCCAGTCCTTGTAAAGCGGCACAAGGCGGTGAACGGTCAAGCCCTCCGGCACAAACTCCGCAAGGCGGCTGCAAGCGCCGCTTCCGGCTTGGTCGCTGTCAAGGCAGAGGTACACGGTCTTGATGTTCGGACGGTCAGAGAGGAAACGCAGCAGGGCTTTTTCTCCCACGCCGCCCAGTGCAAGGTAGCTTTGTTTCTGCCATTCCTTTTTGAACAGGCAGAGGAAAGATAACAGGTCTATCGGGGCTTCAAAAACAAACAATCTTTCGCCCTCGCCCCGGTAGCAGAAGTTAAAGGCTTTGTCGCTGCCTTTCACATCAAGCCGGAAGTTTCCCGCCGTTCCCTTGCTGTGGGCGTAGCGCGGTATTCCGTCCTCATCCCGCCCCACAAATACGGCGTTGTGGTGGGCTGCATCCTCGTAAATATCGCCGCTGGCAAAGAAAAAGCCCGACACATCTTCATCAATGCGACGGGCGGCTGTGAGGTAGTTCCTCGCTATGCGGTTGTCGGGATTGCGGGGTGGCAATCGGAAGTCAGAAAAGGACGCGGGGCTTGGTCTGTCCGGCGGTTGGGCTGCGCCTTTTTCCCCTGTCAGCAGTTCTATGGCTTCGGTAAAGCTCTTCCCGAAAAACTCCATGACAAAATCAATGGGTGCGCCGCCTTTGCTTTGGCTGTGCCTGTACCATTTGTTTCCCCGGATAGTCAAGCTGTCGTGCCGTTTCCAGCGGTATTCCTGCCCGGCGCGGGTAAGCTGCTCGCCCTGTCCTTGCAGAAAAGAAACAAGGTCGGCTTGGTTGGCGCAGTCTATTTGTTCTTGGGTGTAATACATGGTTGATACCTCTCTTTCTGTGGTTGAATTGTTCATAGTTTTGAAGTAAAATGAAGTCAACAAATTCTAATTTGACAAAGGAGTGTGATTGTATGAAAAGGCAACTGCAAGGTATAGCATTGATTTTAGTTAGTATCCTGCTGATGTTAGGATATGGCGATGTGGCTTTTTTTGACTTGAGTTTCAAATGGGATTTAATCTTTTCAGTTATCGGCATTACTGGCGTTATAATGACATTTTTACCCGATAAGAAGTGAACACATTCCTTTGTCGGATGGGAATAGAGGACGGACAGGCAAAGCAGCTTGCCCGTCCTTTTCTTTATCGCTCCTGTTCGTGCCGCTTAGTGCGGTTCTGTGTCTGCTCCGGCTGCTCGGCTTTCAGCGCAATATCAACGCACTTGCGTATCTTCTGAAGCTCGGCAACCTCGGCGCGGGTAGCTTTCAGTTTGGTGTAGTCGGTATCTCTCTGTTCTTTGAGGTCGGCGTATTCCTGTTTCCATTTGGAGATAGGCAGCGTCTTTGTATCCGTCAGATTTGCATGGAGATAGCGGCTTGCTGCGTTCCATAAGGTCAGCTCGGCGCGGTGGGCTTCCTCATATTTATCCCGTTTGTTCGTCCAGCCGTTTTTCAGCTTTTGGAGTTCGGCATGAATGGGCTTGTACTGCAAATAATTCTCGCCGTTCTCTATCAGCTTTTGCAGCTCTTTCATGCGCTGCTCGGCGGTTTTCATTCCCTCCCGGATTGAATAGGCTTTATCGCTGACAGAGGAAAGAGAAGCGTCCAGCTCGTCAAGATTAGAGATACCATGCTCGGAAAGATAGTTGACCGCCGCCGCTATGGTTTTCAGTTCATCGGCTGTGTGCTGCTGTTGCCAACTCTGCGAATACTTCCGGCTCTTTTCTCTCTGAACGCTCAAATACTTCATCAACAGATTTGCAAGGTTGGGAGATTGCGGCGGCTGCTCTGGGGCGGTTTCCCGCGCTTTGAACAGGTCGGCAATCCATTCCTTGAGCTTCCCAATCTGCGCCCGGATTTCCCGGATAAGGCGGTTTGTCTTTTGAATACTGCGGTTCAGTTCGCCTTTCTCGGTGGCGATACCTTTCTTCTCCATCTGGCAAGCCGCCACGCCCATGTGGACGGTAGGCAGCTCGTCAATTCCTCTCTCGGCGTTGCTGCGGTGGTCGATACGCTCCGGGCTTCCGTTCCTCTCCAAAAAGTCGTTGGTAAAGTCAGCCCATGCCTTGCGCCACAAGAGAGTGTTGTCCTTGTCGTTCCAGCCTGTAAGGTCAACTTTGTGGGTCTTGTATCTGCCGCTTGGCAAGCGGATACGCTCGCCGTTTTCGTCAAGGTCATATTCCTTTTTGGATTTTGCCGCCCATGTGCCGCGCTCGTCAAGTGGTCGCATAGTCAGCATGATATGACAATGGGGGTTGCCGCTGTCGGTGTCGTGAATGGCATAATCAACGCACATTCCTCTGGAAACAAATTGAGAGGAACAGTATTCCCGGACAAGCCGGATCTGTTCCTCTCTGGATAATTCTATGGGGAGTGCCGCGTCAATCTCTCTGGCAAGCTGGGCGTTCCCGGCTTTCTCGTAAAGCTCCACGCTGTTCCACAAGGTTGAACGGTCAGAGAAAGAGGGCGGGGCGTGGGGCGGCAGCATGATTTCTGTATGGACAACGCCGCCTTTGCGAGTGTAGTCATGGGTCATTCCGTCCCATTCGTTTGTCAGCTTTTCGCCGCTTCGGTAGGCGGCTGCGGCAACGGCTGATTTGCCTTTTCCTCGGCTCACAATGCCGATGTTCCAATGGTAAATGGCTATGGGTATCACCTCCCGGATAGGATAATAAAACCCGCAAAAATGGTACAGACGCCAACGGCGGGTGTACTGTTTTTGTGGGTGTGCAGGGATAGCCGCAAAGCGGCGCAAGGGGTGCAGCCCCTTGTTGCGGCAAAGCCGCCATATCGGAGCGCGGGGAAATCTCCCTGTGCGGAGACAAGCCCTCGGCAGAGCGCACACGCCCGTAAGGGTGTATAAGTGCGCCCTTAGTTCCTAAGGGATTTTCAGCTTGTCGCTCCCTCTGCTCGTTTTTTCAGATATTCCCGCGCTGGTTCACTCGTCAAGGCAAGCCGGAGAAGTGCTGCGGCTTCCTCGTCGGTCATGTTCTTTGCTTCCGGCACAATGCTTTCAAAGACCGCGCCCCGGACAATAAGGCGGTGGTTTCTCTCCCGGCGTTCCTCGCGGGACAGCTTTTGCCGCAAAATCTTTTCTCTGTTTTCGTATTGCTGGATTTTCTTCTTGCTGTCCTCAATCTCGGCGGTCAATTCCTCGCGGGTTTTCTCTCTTGGCTTTGTCATGGTTGGGCGCTCCTTTCTGCTCATAAGCATAGAAAAAGGACAGTCGATTTTCTCGGCTGCCCTTGTAAAATAGAAAACTTATTTACTTTGCAAGAAGGTTTTGTTCGGATACTTTTTCATCAGAAGTATGGCTTGTTTGGGCGTGGGGCATATCAGTCTGAGTTTCCGTCAAAGTCTGTGTTATGATAGTGTTCATATAACCAGTATTTTCCCTCAAACTCAACGACAATGTTATCGCCGTACTGATAAACCGCAGCCCCTACAATATCATCATTTGCTTGGAAATTTTCTTTTGGTTCTTCCGAAGAACTAACTGTGTTTTCGATTTTTCCTAACAAATTGAAAGAACTTTTTTCATCTGCGAAGTTGGGTTGAGAGTCAACGATTTGATAAAGCGTATCATTTACATAGACCATAGGAGCAATATCTCCAGAAATGGGAACCAATGCCTTTAGCAAATCTTCTCCTGTTACACCTAATTGTGCTTCATCGCTTGCAAAAGGAATACGCAGCAGGTATTGTTGGTCTACTTCGTAAAGATATATATAAATGCCTGAGCCAACATCTTGTGTGTCACCTAAAAGAGAAAGAACATCTTCTCTTGTCATGGTCGGTGTTAGTTCTTTAATTTGCTCAGATGTTACCTGCGTCGGTGTATCGAGCGGTTCTTTGTTTTCTGGTATTAGACTAAGGATTTCTTCAGTCAACGGGTTACTTTCTCCTGCGTCAATCGTTTTTGCAGCTTCTTTTATTTCTTTATGAGAATAGTCGCTCAAATCTTCAACAGCAATGCCGAGAGAATTGAGATAATCAACCGCTGCATTATATTGAATTATATCAACGGCAAATGCGGTCAATGGTATCATCAAGCACAAGCAAGCTGCAATAGCCCCCCACTTTACCCAAATGGGCTTTGGGGCTTTCTTCTTGTAGTTGAGAGCTTCATCGACATATTTTGTATCAAGCTCGCTCATAGCGTCGGAAAACTTCTTCACATTCATACGAACACCTCTCTTTCTATCAAGTATTGCTTCATTTTCTCTCGGATACGGGTCAGCCGGACGGAGATGTTTTTCTCCGAAAGTCCCACAAGCTCGGCTATATCCTTGTAGCTATCGGAAAACCAATAGCGGCGCATGAAGATAACGCGATTTTCAACGGTCAGCGTGTCCAAAAAGTCCTCGATAATACGGGCTAACTCTCTGGCTTCAATTTCATCTTCAACGGTTTTCTGGTCTGCGATACAGGCTTCGATTTCTTCTAAAGCAATCGTATAGTGACTACTCCGTTTTGCAGCTTCCTTTCTCCAATAGATTTTGAGTGAAATGTTCCGAACAATTTTCACTATGTAGGACAGAAGCGGGTTAGGCCGCGCCGGGGGAATGGCGTTCCATGCGCCTAAATAAGCGTCGTTTACACATTCCTCCGCGTCTTGTCTGCTCCCTACGATATGGTAGGAAAGATTGTGGCAGACTTTTCCGTATTTTATGTCCAATTCCCGTATGCCCTGTTCTGAACGCTCGAAAAACATTTCTATGATTTTTTCATCGTCTATCAATCGCACCGCCTCCTTTCTGGCTTCACCTATATACTACGGTTTTAGCGGCGAATACTACATCAAATCTCAAACTTTTTCAAAAAAATTATATCACACTTCGCCGGAGATTGCTTGCAGTAGCTTTTGCCGCTTCGCTGGCGGCTTTCCGTCGTTCCTTGCTGTATGGGGCGGTCAGACGGAAAGAGAAACGCCCCTTTGCAATATCAAACTCCATGCAGCCCGTTTCCGGGTCTGTGTCCGTCTGCTGGCAGATTGCCGGATAACGGCGGCTGTATGCGGTCAGCCTGTTCTTTAAGTCGGTGTTGTGGGTGCGGATATGGATTAACGGGTCTTTCTCGTCAAACCAAATATCGGTGGTCTTTTCCTGCTTCGTAAGCCCTGTTCTCATAAACTCTCCTTTCTGCGCCCCTGTTACGCAATAGGGGCATTTTTCGGGTGTTTTTCCCGGCTCTTGACTTGGGAAAAATGAGGATTTTCAAATAGAAACCGCCCGGACGGGGAATGGTTCGTCAGGGCGGCTGTTATCGCAAGATTTCTGTTTTTTCCGGCTCTTGACCGTCAGACGCGGATAAACGCGAACTGTCGGCAAGCACCAGTTTGAGCAGCTTGTCGCGGAATGTTTCTGTGCTGCTGTGATTGAAAAACAACTCCGCAACAATGGTCTGCCCGTTCCTCTGGGTCGTGATGATGCTGTCGGGGGTTTGTTCTGCCATAGGCGGCTCCTTTCTTTGGGCGCAAAAGAGGGATTTCCCGTAGTTCGGAAAATCCCTCTTGGTTGACGGTTATTCTGTTTTACTGTGTGGGCTGTGCGGCGGCTGCCTGCGCCTTTCTCCTTGCCCGGTATTCCCGCGCTTTCATGCGGTCATACTCCCGCTGCTTTTCAAGGTTTCGCGCCCGGTACTCCCTTGAATACTGCCGGTGGTAGGCACGGCTCTTTTCCTTTTTGGCTTCTTCGATTTCCTCCCGCATTTGCCGGATTTCCTGCTCGGTCGGTTCTGCAAGCTGTGTCACTTCATTCTCAAACTTACCGATATAATTGAAATATATGCTGATGTGCTGGATTGCGTATCTCGCCCTTTTCTGGTCGCGCTCATGCACTTCAATCCGACTGATAAACTCGTTGAGAATGGTGGGGGTAAGGTCGGTAAAGGCAGCATGGCGTTCCGTCAGCTTCAAAAACTTCTGCGCCCGTCCTCCCGCGTTCTCATAAGCGGACAGCTGCTCTTGGAGCGTGGCAAGCTCCGCTTTCAGCGCGTAGTATTCTTCCGAATACTTCTGCGACATCTGCTCATAGCGGTCTTGCGGGATCGTGCCGAGGGCGTTGTCCTCGTAGAGCTTATTCAGCACCTTGTCAATCTGTTCAAGGCGTGTCGTGATTTGCGGAATACGCTTCTGCTGTTTCTTGGTCTGGTCGGTCTGCTGCATGACAAGGTTCTTTTTCACTAAGGCTTCAAACTCTGCCCGGTTGCTGATAGAATAGTCCTCGATTTTCTTCAGCACTTCTGCGACGGTCTGCATGAGCAAGTCCGCGTCCATGATGTGCGGGGAGCTGCACTTGGGATTTTTTGCTTTTCCCTTGTGGTACTCGCTGCAATAGGCAACATGACGCTTGCCGCCGTTCCTGTAATCTATACGAATGTGCATTTTTGCGCCGCAGTCCTTACAGAAAAGCAAGCCGGACAGAGGGTGGATTTCCCCGTCCCCGTTGGGGCGTTTGACGGGTGCGTTTTCCAAAATCCGCTGTACGGTTTCAAAATCGCTGCGGCTGATAATCGGCTCATGCACATTTTCTGTGATGTGCCACTGGCTCCGGTCTACATAGTGGTTATGTTTATCCCGGAAATGCTTTGTGGTCTTGAAGTTGACCACATCTCCGCAATACTCCTGCCGTGTGAGGATATTGGTCAAGGTGGCTTTGTTCCACTTGCAGCGGTTATCCTCGTTGAGCGTCTTATTTTTACAGGTTCCCCGCCCGCGGTCTTTCATATAGAAAGTGGGGGTAGGGATTTGCTCGTTTTTCAGATGCACGGCGATTTGGTTGCGGTTCTTCCCACCGATAAACAGACGGAAAATCAAACGGACAACCTCGGCGGCTTCCTCGTCGATTATCCAAAAATCCTTGTTGTCCGGGTCTTTGACATAGCCGTAAGGGGCTTCGGTGACAATCGGCTTTCCACTCATGCCTTTGGTCTTAATGCCCGTTTTCACTTTCTTGCTGATGTCCTTTGCGTACCACTCCGACATGATGTTGATAAAGGGCGCAAACTCCAATGTGTCGGGCTTCTCGCTGTCAATGCCGTTGTTGACCGCGATAAAACGCACATTGTTCCGTCTAAATATCTCCATCGCGTTGCCGACTTGGAGATAGTCGCGCCCCCAGCGGGTAAGGTCTTTCATAATGCAAACACCGATTTTCCCGTTTTCCACGTCGTCCATCATGCGGGAGTAGGCGGAACGGTCAAAAAATCTGCCGCTTTCGTCGTCGTCAATGTAGTGCCGGATATTGGTTAGGTGCTGCCCTCTGGCATAGTTCTCCAAAAATATTTTTTGGTTCTGTATGCTGTTGCTCTCGCCGCCGTCCCTGTCCTCGTCGCCCACGGAAAGGCGGGAGTAAAGGGCTGTAATTTTGCTATAATCAGTCATGTGCATAACCTCCTGTGCGTCCATATATGTGTCATTTACACTTAAAATTATGCACTCCAGCGGGCAGAACCGTACTCGATGTTGTGCCGGAAATGCTTTGCGTTCTTTCCACGGACATAGACGGCGGTCCATAGACCTGCACAGCAAAGCAGTCCTGTCAGCAGATCGACAGGGTGAAGGCTCGGAAGGGGATTTCGGAAAGCAGCTCTTGCCGTCTGGAAAAACGACAGCAGCCGTTCAGAAGTATTCGTGCCATCCGCCATGCGCCATGCCTGCCCGAAATGGGTGCAGAACAGACCAAACAGAAGGTAGGGAAGTACCTTGAGCAGCAGCTTTTTCAGCTTTACAGTATCTATTCTCATCGGCTCTGCTCCCTCTGCTTGTCCCGGGATGTCACCTTCGTCGGGATGCTCTTCACCGCATCAATCAGCTTGTGGAGTTTGCTGAGCGTGCTCGGGCGCTTGCTTTTTGCGAGAACTTCTGCAGAGTAGGCGTTGAATGCCGCTGTCATGGCATCTGCGTCGCGCGCCTTGAAGAATACCAGATACTTCGGCTGAAACACGGATTTATCCTTTGCGATGGCGTAATCAACACCGTATTTGCGGGCGGATTTCTCGAATCCCTTGAGATCGGTCTGCGAAATATCAATGTTTGTTACGCCTTGATTTTGGCCAATCAACTGCTGAATGGTCTGCCTGCCGTCCGGCTTTTCGTTTTTCAGCGCCGCTTCATGGGATTTTCGTTTGATATAGGCAAGTCCCTTTGCGGCAAGGCGGATAATGCCGCGGGCGGTGAGCTTGGTCGTGCTGATTGCAAGGTTCACCGTCCGGTTTTCGATCTCCTCCTGCATGAGTCATCACCTCCTTCGCTGTCAGTACCATCAGCGATCATCGTGGCTGGAATGGGTGAGTTTTGGCGCGTCCCTGTGCTCATCACGCGCCTGCAGCACGCTGTCGGGAATGGGGACCGCCGTAATGCTGTGGCCCATCTTGATGAAAGCCTCGGGCTGATGGAACAGCGCCTCGAACTTGTCAATCTGTTCCGCAGGGAGCGAGCAGAAATCCTCTTCGCCCAGACCAACGACCAGAAAAGAGCCGGCAATCACATCGTAGATATGACCGTCCTCATCACGGAGCGCACGGTTTGCCGGAAGTCCGCGAAGCTTGCCCTCTTCGTTGCAGATTACGCCCACGCTGTCCTCGAACGGATAAACTGCCTCGATGTCGCCATCGACCGCATGCTGCAGGTCCTCGAGCGCTGTGCCAATCTGCACAACCCTGGGATACGCATTCGGCTGAACGAGAAGAACGGTCATGGTGTCAGGCTTCGCAGCCTCGAACAGCTCTGCATTTGCAACAGACTGCTCCACAGCCGACTGACGTGCTTCAAAGGTACGTGCGTTTTCGAAAATATGAGACTCGCAGTCATAGTGGAACACATTATCTGAAAGCCTTTCCTCGGGTGCGACCTCAGCTTGATTGATCGTGCGGACCATGTTCTCTAACTCGCTGAGTGACGGACTGGTGTCATCGGCAAGAAGCAGAACCTCGTGGATAGAGGAGGGGGAGAACGTAGAAGCTGCCGCCCAGCGTTTCTGCTGCGTCGTCCAGAAAATGCGGATACTGAATAACACACGCGCCGTTCTGACCGTTCTCGATGCTTGCAACCCACATGGGAGACGGGTCTGTCTGCCCGGCCATGTTGTGAATCACTTCATTCATGTTGCGAAGCGTTGCCGGACAGCTGTGAGATGCCGCCTCCAGAGCATCATCGTGCAGCTGCGCGGCGGAAATGCCGTAAGCATTCAGCATTTTATTCGTTACGAGGATGCTGAAAGAAGTACGCTCGTTATGACCCATGTCAAAACGGTATGCAAGAGCCATATCCTCGATGTTCCTGTGCGGAATATCAGTCAGCAGGTTCTTGTTTTTAGCGGAAGGCACCAGCTGGAGGGTCAGCTTTTCCTTCATGCGCTCGTAATTCGTGAGCGCTTCCGTGTCGAACTGCGGCATCTGGGCGACCGCTTCCTTGATTTCGCGCTCGATCGCCTTCATCGGATTTCCGAGATAGAGATCATTGCGGAACCTGTCGAACAGCACTTCCAGATCCATGGTCAACGCGATGTCGCCGCCGCTCGGATGAATGGCCATGCTGGTATAGGACTCGCCCTGCAGCTTGGGGACCTCCTGAACCTGGATGTCGTAGCCGGGAAAGCGGCGGCGCATCTCAGAAATAACCTGTGTCGTAAATTCATGGAAATTCATGTAAATTCAGCCCTTTCTGATAATAAAAGGACTCCCCAAAATATTCGGAGAGCCCTTTGCGGTATAGTGTTTATCGTTCGTGTTCGCGGGATCTCTTTTTCTGCCACTGATCGAGCAGTTTGATGATGGTGTCCTGCATCTGCTGCGCGGTGTAGGATCGCGGAAAAAATCTTCGCAGCTGCTCATTCCGGAAGGTGACCCGTTCAAGATCGCCTTTCTTCACCTCGTTCAAGATTTCTCTTGCTGCATCCATAGTGAAATTGCCTTCCTGTGCCAGCTTTTTCAGCCGCTGCGCCTGCGAAAGGGAAGGAGCAGCCTGCACTTCATCCATAGCCTGTAAGAAGGTTTCCTGCTCCTCGGGAGAGAGGTAGGAAAGTTCCACGGCAGGATTGAAGGAGATCTGTTTGCAGTCAACCAGATCGAGAAGGTCGGGAACGAGGTTGGTGAGGCGAATATAGCGCTGAATTTGATTGCGACTTTCGCCTAACTCTTTCGCCATCACCTGATCGGTTCGTAACTTTGTCCCAACTTGGGACGAAGTTAAGTCTGAACGTGCGCCTTGATGCTTCATCGCCTCGAGCTTCATCTTATAGGCAAACGCCCTTTCGCTCGGCAGGATATTTTCTCGCTGGAGGTTGGAGTCTACCATCAGCACCGTTGCGGCATCATCATCCATATCCCTTACCAGAACCGGCACCTCAGCAAGCCCTGCCAGTTCAGCGGCATGAGCACGGCGGTGTCCGGAAATGATTTCGTATCCGCCATGATCGAGAGGTCTGGCAATCAGTGGAGTCAGGACACCGTATTCTGCGATGCTTTCCGTCGTTCGCAGCATAGCCTCATCATCGAGCACCTTAAACGGGTGATTTTTGAAGGGAATCAGTTCACGAACAGGGATATTCTGCACGCGCTCCAGCTGACTTTCTGCGCGGCTTTCATCCGTCTCAAACAGGTCATCGTAACTGGTCAAGCTGATGTTTTCGCCTTTTTTCGGCATTTTTGAGCACCTCCTTTGTCAAATTTCGATAGGCATCCGCGACCTTGCCGCCGGGGTCGTGCTTGAAGATGCTTACGCCCTCAGCGCTGATTTCGGCGGCGCGGATCGAGCGGGGAATGTCAGTGCTGAATACTTTCAGCCTGCCGCCGTAGGTTTCGCGAATGAGACTGCTGATTTCCTTCGCACAGTTGGTGCGCGAATCCACCATCGTCAGCAGGATTCCCTCGATTTTCAGTCTGGGGTTGATCTGACGCTTCACCTTGCTGACCGTCTGCAGCAGCTGCTCGAGACCTTTTGCAGACAAATAGTTCGCCTGAACCGGAATAAGCACCTGATCAGCAGCGGCGAGCGCATTGATGGTAAGCATGCCGATGGAGGGCAAGCAGTCGAGTAAAATGTAATCATACTGCGATTTTACCGACTCTAAAACCTGCTTTAAGACGGTTTCGCGGCTTATTGCGTTTACGAGCGAGACTTCGAGGCCGGACAGCATGATGCTGGCAGGAATGAGGTCTGCGCCTTCTGTGTGTGACAGAATGGTTTCTTCGGGGGTGACAGGGCGCTCCTGCATGACGTTCGTCATTAAATCGGTCAGCGTCACCGGGAGATCATCCGGTCGGGGGTACCCGAGGGCAATGGTGAGAGAGGCCTGCGGATCGGTATCCACGAGCAGCACATGCTTGCCTTCTCTCACAAGACCGATGCCCAGATTTTCGCAGGTCGTCGTTTTGCCGGTGCCGCCCTTTTGATTGGCGACGGCAATGATCGTTGCGGACATATTTATGCGCCTCCCTTGCCGGAAAATTTGTCGCGAGTCA
The DNA here is from genome assembly GCF_027665985.1 of Butyricicoccus sp. AM78-15b2TA. Taxonomy (NCBI): domain Bacteria; kingdom Bacillati; phylum Bacillota; class Clostridia; order Eubacteriales; family Butyricicoccaceae; genus Butyricicoccus; species Butyricicoccus sp. AM78-15b2TA. The sequence continues at coordinate 69,757 of NZ_JAQEHY010000014.1, read as the reverse complement.
GCGGCTTGCGGCGAAACACATTTTCCTTTAATTCATAGGGACAGCGGGTGAACTGACAGAAACGGAACTTAAAATCCGGGCGATAGTACAGACAGCGTGAGCAGCTGCCGGGCTTATCCCCGGACAAATTCTTCTTTGCGGATTTTGCCATCCGCTCGAAGCGGCGGAAGCAATCGTCGTGTTTAGTCATTGGCGGCACCTTCCTTTGGTTTTGTATTTTTTGATGCGTTGAACTGCGCTATCAAATCCTTATAGCAGGTCGCACTCACGCAGGAGCGGCCGGATGCGTAACAGCAGCCCTCGCATTTCTTCTGCTGCTCGGATTGAATGATTTCAGCGAGATAGTAGCAGTTTTCCTGCCCGAGAATGCAGGGAACCTTGCGGTTTTTCCAGAAAAAGCAGCTGCGGCAGGTCTCGGGCTTGTCGCTGTAATACTTGACTCCATCGATCAGAACGATGTGAGGTTTGACGTCTTTTTGCACGTTAGTTGCCTCCATTCAAATGATTTTCGGATAAAATAAAAAACCTGTGATGAAAATTTCACCACAGGTTTATGTTAAAAATGATATCAGACAGTCTCCTGCTAACAGCAGGGAACAGGCTGTCACACACCATTTATTAGCAGCTTTTTGTGTTCAAAACAACCGAAAATGGCGCGTGTTATTAGAAAAATCGCGGTTTTATTAGACGATTAGACAGAATTTTTGAAATTTGTTAGAGAAAAAGAACGCAGAAATATATCTTCTGCGTTCTTGATTGGCGTCCCAGGGGGGAGTCGAACCCTCGGCCCCATGCTTAGGAGTTCTAAATGTCCTTTCGCAGCAAGTGGTTTCTAACCTCCTGTAATACTCTCTAACACCTTATAATACAGGAAAAGCGTGAGGTCTGTACGGAAGATAGATTCACGAAATATCCTGTACTGGTAACAAAAGTGTTAGCAACGTGTTAGCTGGCTCAATTCAGCTAGGAAACCATTTATCAAGATAATACGATACTCTTTTCCTTAATGCAAGGAGTAGACGTTTTGTGTGAAAACATGAAACGTCTATTTTTTATATATGCAATAGCACCAAAACTTTTATTATTATGTATATATCGAAAATCCTATAAAAATTTTGATTTGTGCATGGCTTTTTGCACTTATATCAAGTATAATCAGGATAACGAAAGATATATGCACAGAAAAGAGGGATTGTATGCAGTTAAACAACTATTTAGAATATCTTGAAAAAACAGTAATGGCTTACTCAGATAAAGTAAAACGCCATTTAGTAAAACAATTCATTCAGCACGGAATTGCGACTAAACAAACAGATACTTCGGGACAGTTATACATAGAGGGGCTAGAAACTGTAGATATTTCAGAAAAAACATTGTCCGAACAGCTTGTAACTTGCATTCACCAGAGCAAAAGAGCTGGATATGCTTTAGAAAAATGGGAATTTTTAAAAGATTATAAGTATTCCGTTATTTTTACTTGTAATGATTTTTCATCAACATTAAAAAAAGCAAAGGAAATCATTCCTCTTGAAAATACTTATGAGAATGATTACTTATATACATCTTTCGTAAAACCTGTTGCATACTCTATGGATGGATACTATTTTCTGAAATTTAATTTAGCATATGCAGCTATTCATCCTCTCACACAGGAAGAATTTTTAACCAAATATCCCTTTTTAGTTGTATTTCATGAAAAAGGAGAATTGATAGAATTCCGTTTTGATGTTTTAAAAAGGGTCTTTTTATCCGACAAAAAAGAACCGACTATATATTCCAACTTAATTGCAGAAATGTCTGATTATTTTAAAGAACATTTTGAGTGCGATTTGATTCCACTAAATTTAGACTTTATGGTTAATGTATGCAAACGTGATGAAAATGTAAAACTTATTGCTCAATCCATGAAATTACCTAATGGTGGAAACGCACAACTGGATGTTGGTAACAATCAAGAATATATATTACCATTTATCGGTGAACTACGCTCACTATTAAATGACAATCAGGCTGAATTAGAGAAAGTACCTGATTTCAGAGAAGCCTTAGAACAATTTATGTTTGAAATGGAAGAAATGTCCGATTATCCTTGGATTGAATTATTATGGGAAAACGAAATAAAAACACGAAGTAACCGTGTTAAGTTCGTTTTCAATTACATGAATAAATCTTATTGCTTAATACAATATTACTATAGTAATGTGCTAATTGGAATGGAGCGAATGAATTATGTTATCGAATACATTGTCAATCATAGAAATGACGATACAACGCAAAATGAATAAAAATATAGATAGCATTGCCTTAACTAATTTTTTCAAGAATTATAGAAAAAATATGTGGATTTATCCTGGCGTTTTGAAAAGAAAATTTTCCTTATCTATTCCTGAAATCTATGATTTTTTATCTGAATTGGAAAAGCAAGGAATTTTGCAAAGTTATTATGAATTATATTGTAGTAATTGCCAAAAATCTATGGGGACAGTACGTTTGTTTAATGAGTTACCAGAAACTTTTGAATGTGAACTCTGCCATAGCGAACTTTCCTCAATAGAAAATTCATTTTTAATATATATGGTGGTACGTGATGATTGATATTATGCCAGATGATAAAGAAATTTCTAAGGCATTAAATGTCCTTAATAGTATATCTGATAAATTAAGATATGAAAAAATTTGTGAAATTAGTGAAGCCCAAAAAAACACTTATAAAAAATTACTTGAAAAATTCAAACAGCTTCATGACATTTACCCTACAGATAATGCCCCTAAAAATTTACATAACTTAAAAGGCGAAGCTTTAGAAAATTTAGTTTCTTATCTCTTAACTATCTCTGGAAATATTTTTAATGTAGATAGAAACTTACGAACTTCAACGAATGAAATAGACCAAATCGTTACTTTAACTCCTCAAGGAAAAGTTTTGTTGACATATCATCTGATTGACCCGAAACTTGATACCTTTCTAGGAGAATGCAAAAATTACGACAAAGCCGTTAGTGTTACATACATAGGAAAATTTTGTAGTTTGCTTTTAACAAACAACATAAAAATAGGCATTTTATTTTCGTATTATGGTACTAGCGGAACTGGATGGAGTAATGGTGCTGGACTAATAAAAAAATTTTATCTCCATAAGGAGAAATTGGAAGATAAATATTGCATTATTGATTTCTCTATAAAAGAATTTGAAGCAATCCTTAACGGTAAAAACCTATTACAAATTATAGATGAACAGTTGAAATCTTTACAATTTGACACTGATTATTCCCGTTATCTTTCAAAACATCCAGCAGAAGACTAAAAAGTTAATAAGCAGTTTCCTTATAGACGTTCAAAACTGAGCGTCTATTTTTTTACCCTAAAACCAGAAAGGATGTGATACCACGAAGAAATCACCACCGCTGGAGCGTTCCCCTCCGCTTCCAGACCAGAACCCGAAACCACCCCATCAAGCACAATATTCAGAAAGGACAGGTACATCTATATGGAATTAAAATTCGTTATCCCCAACATGGAAAAGACATTCGGCAACTTGGAGTTTGCCGGAGAAGACAAAACAGAACAGCGAAGAATCAACGGACGCATGGCGGTACTTTCTCGCAGCTTCAACCTTTATTCGGACGTACAGAGGGCGGATGATATTGTAGTTATCCTCCCTGCCGAAGCCGGAGAGAAGCATTTTGACTTTGAGGAACGTGTGAAACTCATCAATCCCCGTATCACCGCAGAGGGCTATAAAATCGGCACAAGGGGCTTTACCAACTACATTTTACACGCTGACGATATGGTAAAAGCGTAAGGAAAAGGAGGACATCAGACTATGAGATTAGCAAATGGAATCGTGATTGACAAGGAAGCAACATTCGGGGCATTGAAATTTTCTGCCCTCCGCCGTGAGGTTCACCTCCAGAATGAAGACGGCTCGGTATCAGAAGAAATCAAGGAGCGTACCTATGACTTAAAATCCAGAGGACAGGGGCGTATGATTCAGGTTTCTATCCCTGCCAGCGTGCCGTTAAAGGAGTTCGATTACAACGCAGAGGTAGAACTTATCAATCCTGTGGCAGATACCGTGGCAACGGCTACCTTTCAGGGAGCAGAGGTGGACTGGTACATCAAGGCGGATGATATTGTCCTGAAAAAAGGGGCTGCCATGAATCCGCAGCCACCGAAGAAAGACACTTCCTCTGTAAAATAACAGGAACATAAAAAAAGCGAAAGGAGGATTATTCCCATGAAGCAGCTTTTCCCCCGTGGAAAACGTATCCGTCCCACGGATAAAGACCTTGTGTTCCATACTGCCCTTGCCGCCCTGTTCCCTGTCTTCCTGCTGGTTGTCCTGCTGTTTCATATCCGGCAGATTGCCAGAACCAACTGGCAGGAAGTGTCCCTCTCCCAGATAACACAGGACGTAAATCTCCCTTACCTGTTATTCAGCATGGGCGTGGCAGGGCTGGTGTATCTTGCAGCCGTTCTTCTGTTCTGGCGATACCGCAGGGATGAAGTAAAGCAGCTCATCCACCGCCAAAAGCTGGCAAGGATGGTGTTGGAAAACAAGTGGTATGAATCGGAACAGAGAAAGGAAGACGCTTTTTTCAAGGACTTGTCTTCCAGCCGTTCCAAAGAAACCATCACTTATTTTCCCAAAATCTACTACCGGATGAAACAGGGCTTGCTCCATATCCGTGTGGAAATCACCTTGGGGAAATATCAGGAACAGCTCTTAAACTTGGAAAAAAAGCTGGAAAGCGGCTTGTACTGTGAGCTGACGGATAAGGAATTAAAGGATTCCTATGTGGAGTACACCCTGCTCTATGATACCATTGCCAACCGTATTTCCATTAAGGACGTACAGGCAAAGGACGGCAGGCTCCGTCTTATGGAAAATGTCTGGTGGGAGTATGACAAGCTCCCCCATATGCTCATTGCCGGAGGAACCGGCGGCGGAAAGACCTACTTTATCCTGACCCTCATTGAAGCCCTGCTCCGCACCAACGCCGTCCTGTTCGTGCTAGACCCGAAGAACGCCGACCTTGCGGATTTACAGGCGGTTATGCCGGATGTGCACTACAAAAAGGAGGATATGCTCGCCTGCATTGACCGTTTCTATGAGGAAATGATGAAACGCAGCGAAAACATGAAGCTCATGGAGAATTACCGGACAGGGGAAAACTATGCTTACTTGGGATTTCCGGCAAATTTCCTTATCTTTGATGAATATGTGGCATTTATGGAAATGCTCGGCACAAAGGAAAATGCCGCTGTCCTCAACAAGTTAAAACAAATCGTTATGCTTGGGCGGCAGGCTGGCTTCTTCCTGATTCTCGCCTGCCAGCGTCCGGACGCAAAATATCTGGGGGACGGAATCCGTGACCAGTTCAATTTCCGTGTGGCTCTGGGGCGGATGTCGGAAATGGGCTATGGGATGATGTTCGGGGAAACCACAAAGGACTTCTTCCTAAAGCAGATAAAAGGGCGTGGCTATGTGGATGTGGGAACCAGCGTTATCTCGGAGTTTTACACGCCCCTTGTACCAAAAGGACACGATTTCCTCAAAGAAATAAAAAAACTGACAGACAGCAGGCAGGGAGTGCAGGCGGCGTGCGAAGCGAAAGCCGCAGAAACGGACTGACCTGCTGTGGCTGGTGTGCCGTAAGGCACGCCAACATAAACCCCTCGTATCTAACAGAGGGGTACAAATCGACAGGCAACAACCAAATAACAGGGCAGAATCCCACGGTACACAAGGGATTTTCCCATATCCGGCGTGTGTCAACAAGGCTCTGAAAGTTGACATACGCTTTTTTAGACAGGAGGGATTTTCACTGAATGAAGAAACATGGGTACGGGACATCAAAGAAAAACGGGAAGTTTACGGTATCTCACAACAAAAACTTGCCCTAGCTGCCGGAATCACCCGTCCGTACCTGAGCGATATTGAAACGGGCAAGGCTCACCCATCCGAAGCATTACAGGAAGCCATCACGGAAGCTCTGGAACGCTTCAATCCAGACGCTCCTCTTGAAATGCTCTTTGATTATGTTCGGATTCGTTTTCCCACTACGGATGTGAAGCATATCGTGGAAGACGTGCTGCGGCTAAAGCTCCCCTACTTTATCCATGAAGACTACGGCTTCTATTCTTACACAGAGCATTACTATCTGGGGGATATTTTCGTTCTGGTATCGCCGGAACTGGAAAAAGGGGTACTGCTGGAACTGAAAGGGCGTGGCTGCCGCCAGTTTGAAAGCTATCTGCTGGCACAGGAACGGAGCTGGTATGAATTTTTCATGGATGTTCTCATGGAAGACGGCGTGATGAAGCGGCTTGACCTTGCCATCAATGATAAAACGGGAATCCTGAACATTCCCCATCTGACAGAGAAGTGCCGGAATGAGGAATGTATCTCGGTCTTCCGCAGCTTCAAAAGCTACCGCAGCGGTGAACTGGTACGGCGTGAGGAAAAAGAATGTATGGGGAACACCCTGTATATCGGCTCCCTCCAAAGTGAGGTATATTTCTGCATTTACGAAAAGGACTATGAGCAGTACAAAAAGCACGATATTCCCATTGAAGACGCAGAGGTAAAGAACCGCTTTGAAATCCGGCTGAAAAATGAGCGTGCCTTTTACGCCATCCGTGACCTGTTAGAACATGACAATCCAGAACGGACAGCCTTTCAAATCATCAACCGCTATGTCCGGTTCGTGGACAGGGACGATACGAAACCCCGTTCTGACTGGCGTATCAGTGAGGAATGGGCGTGGTTCATTGGGGAACACAGGGGAAGCCTGAAACTGACAACGAAACCGGAACCCTATTCCTTTGAACGCACCCTGCACTGGCTCTCCCATCAGGTAGCACCCACATTAAAGCTGGCTCTCCGTCTGGATAAGATGAACCACACCCAGATTGTCCATGACATCATCACCCATGCAAAGCTGACGGAGAAGCACGAAAAAATCCTGAAGCAGCAAGCCGCCGCTGCAAAGGAGGTGGTGCTTTAACGGCGGCAATTTTGGAACCTAAGAACTCTTACAGGAAAGAAAGGAGCTTTTATGAATTTCGGACAGAATCTTTACAACTGGTTTTTATCCAACGCCCAGTCCCTTGTGCTGCTGGCAATCGTGGTAATTGGACTGTACCTCGGATTTAAGAGGGAATTTTCCAAACTTATCGGTTTTCTGGTAGTTTCCCTTGTAGCGGTTGGGCTGGTCTTCAATGCGGACGGAGTAAAGGACATCTTACTGGAACTGTTCAATAAGATTATCGGTGCATAGAAAAACCCATTTTACACTTCCGTTATGGAGCAAGCTCTGATTGCTTCATGGCGGAAGTCCACTAGGGGCTTGGGGAGCGTAACTCCCCAAAAACCTGACAGAGAAAGGACGTGATACAGATTAAGGAAATGAAAATCTACATCCTGAACACCACACGGTTTTACCATGAGGATTTTGAGGAATATCCTGGGGCATGGTTTTCCTGCCCTGTGAATTTTGAAGAAATCAGGGAACGTCTTGGCGTTCAGAGTGAGGAAGAAATCGAAATTGAAGACTATGAGCTGCCGTTTCCATTGGAGGGCAACACAAGGCTCTGGGAAATCAACGCCCTTTGCCGGATGGTACAGGAAATGCAGGGAACGCCCCTCTATTATGAAATGGATATGGTACAAAAGCGGTGGTTTCCCAGCTTTACGGAATTTATCGACCACAAAGACCAGATACGCTATTATCCGGTACAGGACGGGGAATCCCTCGCCCGTTATCTAGTACAGGAAGTACAGATATTTGGAGAAGTACATCCAGACCTGTTGAACCATATCGACTACGCTGCCATTGGTCGGGAACTGGAAACCAGCGAAAACTACCTGTTTACGGACAATGGTATCTTTTATTACCGCTAAAAGGAGGTGGAGGAACTTGGAAGAAATGCGGATTTACATTGCCAACTTAGGAAAATACAATGAGGGCGAACTGGTAGGGGCATGGTTCACGCCGCCTGTGGATTTTGAGGAAGTCAAGGAACGTATCGGTTTGAATGATGAATATGAGGAATACGCCATCCATGACTATGAACTGCCCTTTGAGATTGACGAATATACCCCCATTGAGGAAGTCAACCGCCTGTGTGAAATGGTGGAGGACTTACCGGAGTACATTCAGGAGGAACTATCAGAGCTGCAATCCTACTTTGGCAGTATCGAAGAACTCTGTGAGCATGAAGACGATATTATCTGCCATTCCGGCTGTGACGATATGGCGGATGTGGCTCGCTACTATCTGGAAGAAAGCGGACAGCTTGGAGAACTTCCGGCACACTTACAAAACTATATCGACTATGCAGCCTATGGGCGTGACATGGAATTGGATGGAACCTTTGTTGTCACGAACCACGGCGTATATGAAATCTTACGGTAGCCCCGTCTGTATCTCTTTCAGGAAATACAGGCGGATTTTTTTATTCAGGGGCGGCTCTTTTGCTGCCCCCATCTTTTAGAAAGGACGGACAACATGAAGAAAATACGAAGCTATACCAGTATCTGGTCGGTGGAAAAGGTACTCTATTCCATCAATGATTTTAAGCTGCCATTCCCCATCACGTTCACACAGATGGCGTGGTTCGTGGTATCGGTGTTTGCAGTTATGTTCTTGGGGAACCTCCCTCCTCTTTCGTTCATTGACGGAGCATTTTTGAAATACTTCGGCGTACCCTTTGCCCTCACTTGGTTCATGTGCCAGAAGACCTTTGACGGGAAGAAGCCTTACGGCTTCCTGAAATCCGTACTGGCATATCTGGTACGCCCGAAACTGACCTATGCAGGAAAGCCCGTGAAGCTGGAAAAGGAATATCCGGCACAACCCATCACGGCAGTAAGGAGTGATATTTATGGCATATCCGATTAAGTATATCGAAAATAACCTTGTATTCAACCATGACGGGGAGTGCTTCGCTTACTATGAGCTGCTTCCCTACAACTATTCTTTTTTAAGCCCTGAACAGAAATATCAGGTACACGATTCCTTCCGGCAGCTTATCGCCCAGAACAGGGACGGGAAGATTCACGCCCTGCAAATCAGCACCGAATCCAGCATACGGGCAGCACAGGAACGCTCCAAACAGGAAGTAACAGGCAAGTTAAAGGATATTGCCTGTGCAAAGATTGACGCACAGACCGAAGCCCTGATTTCCATGATAGGGGAAAATCAGGTGGACTACCGCTTTTTTATCGGCTTCAAGCTGCTTGTCAATGAGCAGGAAGTCACCATGAAGCAATTTCGCAGGGAAGCAAAGACCGCCGTTTCCGATTTCCTCCATGAAGTCAACCACAAACTCATGGGGGATTTTGTTTCCATGAGCAATGAGGAAATCTGGCGGTTTCAGAAGATGGAAAAACTGTTGGAGAATAAAATCTCACGCCGCTTCAAAGTCCGGCGGCTTAACAAGGACGATTTTGGCTATCTGATTGAGCATTTATACGGACAGACCGGAACTGCCTACGAAGATTATGAGTATTATCTTCCGAAGAAGCGGTTTCAAGAAGAAACGCTGGTGAAATACTATGACCTCATCAAACCCACCCGTTGTCTGATAGAGGAAAACCAGCGGTATCTGAAAATCGAACAGGAAGACGGGACGGTCTATGCCGCCTACTTTACTATCAACAGCATTGTGGGGGAACTGGACTTTCCATCCTCGGAAATCTTTTACTATCAGCAGCAGCAATTTACTTTTCCCATTGATACCTCTATGAATGTGGAGATTGTCACAAACCGGAAAGCCCTCTCCACGGTGCGGAACAAGAAAAAAGAGCTGAAAGATTTGGATAACCACGCATGGCAGAATGACAGCGAAACCAGCACAAACGTGGTGGACGCTTTAGACAGCGTAAATGAGCTGGAATCCACCTTAGACCAGAGTAAGGAATCCATGTATAAGCTGTCCTATGTGGTGCGTGTGACGGCTCCCGACTTGGAGGAACTGAAACGCCGCTGCAATGAGGTGAAAGATTTTTATGACGATTTGAACGTGAAGCTGGTTCGCCCCTTTGGAGATATGCTGGGGCTGCATGGGGAATTTCTCCCTGCCAGCAAGCGGTATCTGAACGATTATATCCAGTATGTCACCAGCGACTTCCTCGCTGGTCTTGGCTTCGGGGCAACCCAGATGCTGGGGGAACCGGAGGGTATTTATATCGGGTACAGCCTTGATACAGGAAGAAACGTGTACTTAAAGCCTGCCCTTGCCAGTCAAGGGGTAAAAGGCTCCGTCACCAACGCCCTTGCTGCCGCCTTTGTCGGCTCCCTCGGCGGTGGAAAATCATTCAGCAACAACATGATAGTCTATTATTCCGTATTATTTGGGGCACAGGCTCTCATTGTTGACCCGAAAGCAGAACGGGGGCGCTGGAAAGAAACCCTGCCGGAAATCGCCCATGAAATCAATATCGTAAACCTGACCTCGGAGGAACAGAACAGGGGCTTGCTCGACCCCTATGTGATTATGGAGAACCCAAAGGATTCCGAATCACTGGCAATCGACATCCTGACCTTTTTAACGGGCATTTCCAGCCGTGACGGGGAAAAGTTCCCTGTTCTTCGGAAAGCCATCCGTGCAGTAACAAACAGTGAAGAACGGGGGCTTTTCAAGGTAATTGAGGAACTACGGGCGGAGGGAACCACCATCAGCACCAGCATAGCCGACCATATCGAATCCTTTACGGACTATGACTTTGCACACCTGCTCTTTTCGGATGGGGATGTCACACAGTCCATCAGCCTTGAAAAGCAGCTCAACATCATTCAGGTGGCGGATTTGGTGCTGCCGGATAAGGAAACCTCGTTTGAAGAATACACCACAATGGAGCTGCTTTCCGTGGCAATGCTCATTGTAATCAGTACCTTTGCCCTCGACTTCATCCATACAGACCGCAGCGTGTTTAAGATTGTGGATTTGGATGAAGCATGGAGCTTCCTACAGGTGGCACAGGGCAAGACCCTCTCTATGAAGCTGGTTCGTGCCGGACGTGCCATGAACGCAGGCGTTTACTTTGTCACCCAGAACACGGACGATTTGCTGGATGAAAAGCTGAAAAACAATCTGGGCTTGAAATTTGCGTTCCGTTCCACAGACATCAACGAAATCAAGAAGACCCTCGCCTTTTTCGGGGTGGATTCCGAAGACGAAAACAACCAGAAGCGGCTCCGTGACTTGGAAAACGGACAGTGCCTTATCAGTGATTTGTACGGGCGTGTGGGCGTGATACAGTTCTATCCTATCTTTGAAGACCTGTTCCATGCCTTTGACACCAGACCGCCCGTAAGAAAAGAGGTGGAATGATGGTGATACATAGAACTTCCAACCGACCGCAATTCACAGTTCCTTATCACACAAAAAAGGGCTTGTCTTGGAAAATGGCAGGAAAAGTGATTGGCAGGGTGCTTCTGGCACTCCTGCTTATCCTCCTGCTGCTTGCAGTCTTCGGCACAGCCGCCCACGCTGCCGGACTGGTGGATGATACGGTGGACGCTGCCAACGAATACAGCAAATATCCGCTGGACAACTACCAGCTTGATTTTTATGTGGACAGCGGATGGGACTGGCTCCCGTGGAACTGGCTGGACGGTATCGGAAAACAGGTGATGTACGGGCTGTATGCCATCACAAATTTTATCTGGACAATCAGCCTGTACCTTTCCAACGCCACAGGGTATCTGATTCAGGAAGCCTACTCGCTGGACTTCATTTCCTCTACGGCGGATTCTATCGGGAAAAATATGCAGACCCTTGCAGGCGTTACCACAGGCGGCTTGTCCTCGGAGGGATTTTATATCGGGTTCCTGCTGATTCTTATTCTGGTGGTGGGGAGTTACGTTGCCTACACAGGGCTTATCAAACGGGAAACCACAAAAGCCATCCATGCCGTTGTGAATTTCGTGGTGGTGTTCGTGCTGTCCGCTGCCTTTATCGCCTATGCCCCTGATTATATCGGGAAAATCAATGAATTTTCCGCAGACATCAGCAATGCCAGCCTGACCCTTGGTACAAAGATTGTACTGCCAAACTCGGAAAGCCAGGGAAAGGACAGCGTGGATTTGATACGGGACAGCCTGTTTTCCATTCAGGTCAAACAGCCGTGGCTCCTGCTGCAATACGGCAACTCGGATGTAGAAAGTATTGGGGCTGACCGTGTGGACAGCCTGCTCTCAACCAGCCCAGACGAAAACAACGGGCAGAACAGGGAAGAAATCGTGGTGGAGGAAATCGAAGACAGGGAAAACACCAACCTTACCATCACAAAGACCATCAACCGCTTGGGAACCGTCTTCTTCCTATTTATCTTCAATATCGGTATCTCCGTTTTTGTATTCCTGCTCACGGGGATAATGATTTTCTCACAGGTGCTTTTTATCATCTACGCCATGTTCCTGCCTGTGAGTTTCCTCCTTAGCATGGTTCCCTCTTTTGAAGGGATGTCAAAACGTGCCATTACAAAACTGTTCAATACCATTCTTACCAGAGCCGGAATCACCCTGATTATCACGGTAGCGTTCAGTATTTCCACCATGCTCTACAACCTGTCTGGGGAATATCCGTTCTTCCTGACGGCGTTCTTGCAGATAGTGACCTTTGCCGGAATTTATTTCAAGCTGGGGGATTTGATGGGGATGTTCTCCTTACAGAGTGGGGATTCCCAAAGCATGGGGAGCCGTATCATGCGAAGACCCCGTATGCTCATGCACGCCCATATGCACCGTTTACAGCATAAGTTAGGACGTTCTGTGGCGGCTCTTGGGGCTGGAACGGCTGCATACCACGCAGGGAAACAGGCTGGCTCAGACCAGAGAACTGTTTCCCACTCCGGCTCTTCCAAACGGACACAGGCAGACCACAGCAGACCAGACGGACAGGCAGCACCGGAAAAGGAATCCGCATGGAAACGGGCTGGCTCTGCGGTAGGTGCGGCGGTAGATACCAAAGATAAGATAGCCGATACTGCCGGACAGCTTCGGGAGCAGGCAAAGGATTTGCCTGTCAATGCAAAGTACGCCCTTTACCACGGGAAAACACAGGTATCAGAGGGTGTAAGGGATTTTACTTCCAGCATAACCCAGACCCGAACTGCCAGAGCGGAACAGCGGAACGCACAGGCAGAAAGCCGCAGACAGACCATTGCAGAACGCAGGGCGGAACTGGAACAGGCAAAACAACCGCAAAAGACAGCTTCCGAAGCACCCAAAGGGACTGCTCCTGTCCATGAACGCCCTGTTACTGCAAAGCAGCCAGAAGATTTCCGAAATCGTGCAGATACCGCTCATACAGAAAAACCAGCCATGCAGCCAGCTTCCCCATCCATCAGGGAACGGGGACAAATTTCTTATGGGGGAACTGTGGCAGAACGGGCTTCGGTTCCGATGGTAAAAACGGCTTCCATCCACCATGAACAGACACCACCTATAAGGACAGAACGCCAGATAGTCCCATCTACTTCCCTATCCCATCCAGATGAAAGACAAAAGGCGGCTCCAACCACCACACCTGCTGCTCCCCGTCCGACAAGACCTGTCCAGAACGATACGGTTCCTGTGATACCGGAAAGAAAACGGGCTGCCCCTGTGGTAAAAGAATCTAACTTTACCATCCGGCGTACCACCGCCAGAAAGGAGTGGACAAAAACGGTAACAGCGTCTGCCAAACAGAAGAAAGGGGAGAAACCATGAAGTTAAGACACCTTTTCTTTGCCTGTTCCGGCGTGTTCGTGATGATGTTCTCCTTGCTCCTTTTGGTGGTGATTGTCTTCTCGGATGAGGAAGACGGAGGAAGCGGCGGAAACCTTATCTATGGGGGCGTGAGCGTATCACAGGAAGTCCTCGCCCATAAGCCTATGCTGGAAAAGTATGCAAGGGAATATGGCATAGAGGAATACTTAAATGTGCTGCTCGCCATCATTCAGGTGGAATCCGGCGGCACACTGGAAGACGTTATGCAGTCCTCGGAATCTTTGGGGCTTCCCCCGAACTCCCTTAGTACAGAGGAATCCATCAAACAGGGCTGCAAGTATTTCTCGGAACTGCTCGCAGCGGCAGAAACAAAGGGATGTGACTTAAACAGTGTGATTCAATCCTACAACTACGGCGGCGGTTTCCTAGACTATGTGGCAGGACACGGGAAAAAATACACCTTTGAACTGGCAGAGAGCTTCGCAAGGGACAAATCCGGCGGAAAGAAAGTCACCTACACCAACCCTGTTGCCGTAGAGAAAAACGGCGGCTGGCGGTATTCCTATGGAAATATGTTCTATGTCCTCTTGGTATCGCAATACCTGACCGTGGCACAGTTTGATGATGAAACGGTACAGGCTATCATGGAGGAAGCCTTAAAGTATGAGGGCTGGACGTATGTGTATGGGGGCGATTCCCCCTCCACTTCCTTTGACTGTTCGGGACTGGTGCAGTGGTGCTATGGCAAGGCAGGAATCGCTCTGCCACGGACAGCACAGGAACAGTACAATGTGACGCAGCACATCCCCCTGTCCGAAGCAAAAGCAGGGGATTTAGTCTTTTTCCACTCCACCTACAACGCCGGAACCTACATCACCCATGTGGGGCTGTATGTGGGAAATAACCGGATGTACCATGCCGGAAATCCCATTGGTTACGCAGACCTGACAGGCTCCTACTGGCAACAGCACCTTGCCGGAGCCGGACGAATCAAACAATAAGAAAGGATGAACCGATATGATTCAGATTAGAAAAGAGGATAACCAGAAAAAGCAGAAAGAAAAGAAACTGAAAGTCTACAAAGTCAATACCCATAAAAAAACCGTGATTGCCCTGTGGGTGCTGCTGGCAGTGAGCTTCCTGTTTGCCGTCTATAAGAATTTCACGGCAATAGACATTCATACTGTCCATGAAACCAAAGTAATTGAGGAAACCATCCTCGACACCCACAAGATAGAGAATTTTGTGGAGAATTTCGCAGAAGTCTACTATTCATGGGAACAGTCTGCCGCTTCCATTGATAACCGGACAAATGCTTTAAAAGGGTATCTCACCGGAGAGCTGCAAGCCCTGAATGTAGATACTGTCCGAAAGGACATCCCCGTATCGTCTGCCCTGACCGATTTTCAGATATGGGAAATCACAGAAGAAAAGGAACAGCATTATCAAGTGACCTACACGGTGGAACAGCGTATCACAGAGGGGGAATCCAGTAAAACCATCCGTTCCGCCTATCAGGTAACGGTCTATGTGGACGGCTTTGGAAACCTGACGATTATCCAGAACCCAACCATCACCAGCGTTGCCGTAAAATCCGGTTACACCCCAAAAGCGGTACAAAGTGACGGCACGGTGGATTCCATCACCACGGAGGAAATCAACGAATTTCTCACTACCTTTTTCAAGCTGTACCCTACGGCAACCGCAAAGGAGCTGACCTATTATGTGAATGAGGGCGTGCTGAAACCTGTGGGAAAAGAGTATATTTTCTCAGAACTGGTGAATCCAGTCTACAATCGAAGCGGAAATCAGGTGACAGCTTCCCTTGCAGTGAAATATCTGGATAACCAGACCATGACAACTCAGGTATCACAGTTTGACCTTGTGCTGGAAAAGAACGGGGAAAACTGGAAGATTGTGAAATGATTATATATTCCAATAGTAAACAGATGACTTTTTATCATCTGTTTACTATTGGATGTGAGATAAATTCTTGTTTTAATTCCTAAATCTTTCTATAATAAAATTAAATTATCAATCTAATTTCATATTCTTTTCATATAAATGCTGTACAGTAAAAATGGAGGTGAATATATGGCTAAAATATTGATTGTCGAAGATGATAAAAGAACAAATATGGCTATTTGTGAATATTTAAAACCAACCGGACATAACATTGTTTCTGCTTATGATGGTGAGGAAGCATTGCAATTATTTCATAGTACAACAATAGATTTAATTGTTTTAGATATTATGCTTCCACGATTAACCGGAATTGCTGTTTTACATGAAATAAGAAAAAGCAGTCTTATACCTGTACTTATGCTCACAGCGATTGAGGATGAATATACGCAATCACAAAGTTTTGATGAATTAGCAGATGATTATGTAACAAAACCTTTTTCTATGGTATTGCTTGGAAAAAGAATCACCGCTCTTTTACGCCGCTGTGGACAAATGCAGTCTATAGACACTATTACTTTCGGGGATGTTACTGTCAATTTTTCTGGATATACAGCCCATGATAAAAATGGAAGAATTGACATTACTCCAAAAGAAATAGAATTATTAAAACTTCTTATAGAACACAAAGGACTGGTTTTGACCCGTTCACAAATTCTTGACGAACTATGGGGATATGATTACCCTATTATCGACCGGACAATAGACACTTATATTAAAAATTTGAGAAAAAAATTACGTCTTAATTGTATTGTAACAGTAAAAGGAATCGGCTATAAGTATGAGGTGGTGGAATGAAACGATTAAAAATATTGCCTAAAATTTTTTTATATACATTCAGCATTATGGTATTTATTATAATTGCAGCTCATCTGATTTTATATTTACTTGCCCCACGAATTGCTATAGATTACACTCCATCAGTAATATCAAATCAAAGTGAATATGTATTAGATGGCAGTATCGACCCTTTGCAGTTTGTATCACAGGCAATTTGGCAGGCGTTACCATTTTCTGTTTTTTGTTGTATTATTCTTTGTGCAATATGTTCCTATTTTTTTTCAAAAAGTATTACAACACCAATTCGGAAAATTTCAAGTGTGACAAAACAAATGTCTAAAATGGATAAATCTGCTGTTTGTATAGTATCTTCTCAAGATGAAGTGAGAGAATTGGCTGATAATATCAATCAATTATATTATCGTCTATTTACAACTATTAAAAATCTTGAAGCAGAAAAGGAAAAGGTTAAAGAAAGTGAACAGGCAAAAATTGATTTTTTAAGAGCAGCGTCACATGAATTAAAAACCCCAGTAACCGCTTTAAATGCAACCTTGGAAAACATGATTTTAGGAGTGGGAAGTTATTGTGATTATTCCACATATCTTCCTGAATGTAAGGATATAGTAGAACAGCTTGCAACCATGATTCATGAAATTTTAGAAACTTCCAAAATAAATATGGAAACTACTCAGGAAGATTCTACGAAATGTAATTTATCAGACTTAATTTTGAATGTATGTGAACCATATAAACTGATTGCTGCGACTCATGGTATCAATTTAAAGTTAGATATTCCTCAAGAATACAGGATAATGATTCCACAAAAGCAATTTAGTCGGGCATTTTCTAATATTATTGCAAATGCTGTCACCTATACTCCAAATGAGGGGGGTGTTTTTGTCTGTTTAAAAGAACATACTTTAACGGTAGAAAATGAATGTATTCCGATTGATAAACAACAATTAGCACATATATTTGAACCATTTTACCGTCCTGATTTTTCTCGCAATAGTGATAGCGGTGGAAATGGATTAGGACTTTACATTGTCTCAACTATTTTTTCATCACTTCATATTTCATATGAATTTTTACCAACAGAATCACAAAAAGGGATGTGTTTCTCTATCCTCCTGCCAAAAGCTCTCTAATTTCAGAGGGCTTTTTTTCGCCCTAAATTCTATATTCATTTCATATGCATTCCATATTGAACATTTATGATATTCCTGTATTCAAAATAAAAAATCAGGAGGTATAAAAAATCATGAACTTTATGAAGAGAGCATTTCTATATGTTTCACGCAAAAGAGGAAAGAGTATTTTGCTTTTTTTCATCCTTTTAATTCTGTCAACTTTTGTTCTAACGGGACTAAGTATTGGAAGTGCGTCAAAACAAGCTCAAAAAAATTTAAGACAAAATATCGGCGGTTCTTTCAATATTGATGTCAATTATTCAGATTCAAATCCATATTATCACGAAGAAGAAAGTGAGAATGAAGATGGGTCTTCCGACCTTTTAATGTACTCGACTGAACAGGTGACATCAAAAATGGTAGAAAACATTCGGAATATTTCCGGTGTTAAATTCTGTGATGCAACAACGGAAAGTCTGATAAATTTTGATAAACTTTTACCATTTGCCGGAACTGTTCCATTAGATGAAAGTCTTTCTCATTGTGTAAAAAGCATTGGTGTATGGCGTTCAGAAGAACAAAATTTCTTTACTTCTGGAAAAATCCAACTAATAGAAGGCAGGCATATTTTAGACAATGACATACACAAAGTTATTCTGTGTAAAGACTTAGCAGAAAAAAACAACTTAAATTTAGGTGATTCCTTAATTGTAACAAATGAGAACGGAAAGCAGCTATCTTTTGAAATTATTGGATTGTTTCATGCACAAAAACTTGAAAAAGTTGGAGAATCAATCCCAACATATGATAAGATACAAAACTTAATTTTTACAGATATAGAATCTATTGTCGAACTTGAAAATAGTGTTGCAGTGCAAGGGTTTGATACAGTAAAAGTTACCGTAAATGACCCTAAAGATATTGAAAAAATTATAGAGCAAGTAAAACATTTCCCTGATTATGAAGAAAATGTTTATAACATTTATGCTAATGATGAGGTTTACAAAAACACAGCAATTTCTTTAGAGAATTTAGATAAGTTAGTTATCGGCTTATTACTTGTAATCATTATCGCAAGCGTTATTGTTCTTTCACTTATTCTCACACTTTGGGGAAAAGAGAGAATACATGAAACAGGCGTTTTGCTCTCCATTGGAATAAAAAAATCCAGCATATTAGGACAATACCTTATTGAAGTTTTAATGATAGCAATTTTAGCTTTTACCTTATCTTTTGTTACAAGCAATATGATTTCTGGAAATATCGCAAATACCCTTTTGCAACAAAATACAAAAAATGAAAAACAGCAGCTTTCAACACAAGAAGACCATACAGAAATGAAAAGTCTGGATTTTAGCGTTTCAGAAGATTCAGAATCCGCTACTCCTGATATTAAGTTAGAAATTACTTTGCCCGATATATTGCAATTATACACAATCGGTTTTTCTATCATTTTTATTTCAGTAACTATATCTTCGATTAGTGTTATGCTTTTAAAACCACGGGAAATTTTAGCCCGTATGAGTTAAGGAGGAACAAATGTCAATTTTTAAGTGTAATCATGTATCATACTCTTATGATAAAAATACAAACGTGCTGAAAAATATTACCTTTTCATTTGAACTAGGAAAAGTATATGCGATTTTAGGTTCATCTGGTTCCGGAAAAACAACATTACTTTCACTACTAGGGGGACTTGATATACCAACTACCGGAACTATTTTATACGAAAATGAAGATATTAAAAAAATAGGATTGGAATCTCATAGACAAAATCATGTTTCTCTTATATTTCAAAATTATAATTTGATTGATTATATGACGCCGATTGAAAATGCAACTTTGGCAACAAAGAAAGATGTTGATGTGGTTTCTCTTTTAAAACGTCTGGGACTTTCTGATAAAGAACTAAAACGAACAATTTTAAAATTGTCTGGTGGGCAACAACAACGTGTAGCAATCGCACGTTCCTTAGCTACCGATGTCCCTATTATACTGGCAGATGAGCCTACAGGAAATCTTGATGAAATAACTGCCGCTGAAATCACACAAATATTACAGGAAACTGCCCACAAATTGAATAAATGTGTCATTATTGTTACTCATTCTAAAGATGTTGCTCAAAAAGCTGATGCTGTGTTAGAACTCAAACAAGGAATATTAAGGCAGGTGAAAAAATGAAAAAATTGATTATACTAATAATTTGTTTATTACTTTCTACTTTTGTGTTTAGTGGATGTGTAAACAGAACAGAAGAAAGTGAATCTGAAAAAGTTTCTTACGATTACGAAATTTCGGGGCAGGAGGATATGTCAAATATAGAAATTGTGCCAGAAAATGAAAAGTAAGCCAACGGAAGAATTATTCTTCCATTCGCTTATATTTCATAATACCATCCGCAACGCTTTCCATGATAACAAGGTCTGCGTCTGTAAAATTGTCAATTTTGCTTTCAAGCTGTCTTCGTCTGCTGCTTTTTACCAGACTATCAGAGGATAAAAAGAACTCATCCACTGATACATTCAGCAGAGATACAAGGTCGTAAAGCACCTGTAAACTTGGGTGCTGCCCTTTATTCTCAATATTGGTTAAATAGCGTGGGTCAATTTCAATCATTGCTCCCACCTGTTCACGGGTCAATCCCTGTTTTTTACGGGCTTCTTTTATGGCAAGCCCAAACGCCCTGAAATCATATTTATCTTCTTTTTTACGCATAATACACCACCTCTATACATTTTACTGTTCCTGTTATAATAGTGACAGGTATAGAAAAACGTATTATACAGTTGTACAGTTCCTATTATGCGTACCAAAGATAAAACTATGCTGCTGAAACGGAAATAAAAAAAACCGTTATTTGGCAGCATACTTTCCCTGCGTCAAAAATTACATCATCATTTCCAGACGACGGTTTAACAAAAGCCGCCGTCTTTTTTGCCTGAAATGCAGATGATTTTTAAAGTCCACTACTTGATACAGAAAGCGGCTTACAGGAGGAAGCCGCTATGCAAAATATTTTCTTAAATATATCTACATTCGGTAAGCCGTTAAAAAAAGCCATCCGCCTACACTAGAAAAGTCTGACCCTCAATGTGGTTTTTCAGAATACATAGAAAGAACTATCGAAGCACACAAGCAGAAATATCGTCTGTTTGCGTGCTTTTTTAGTTGGAAGAAAAAGTTTTTAAATTTTTCTTCTCAAAACGCAACTGCACCCCCTGTCCTGTCGGGACTAAGAGCGAAAAGGGGGAAAGAAGCAGAAATTCCTATCAACTCGCTCCCTTTCAAGGCTGGAAAGGGGGTGAGTAATGATGAAGCCATCTGAATTTCAGACAACCATAGAGAACCAGTTTGATTATATCTGTAAAGTCGCTATGGAGGATGAACGCAAAGATTATCTTAAAGCGTTGTCCAGACAGTGTAAACGGGAAACCCTGTTCTGTGATATGGACGATTACACCGTCAACTTGTTTTCTTCCGAAGACACCTATCCATCCCACTTCCATACTTTTGAAATGGATGGATTTACTGTCCGTATTGAAAACAGCCTGTTAGCAGAAGCGTTGGAAAATCTGGACGGAAAGAAACGCGATGTTATCTTGAAATATTATTTCCTCGGATTTGACGATACAGAAATTTCAAAAATTCTGGAAGTCAACCGTTCTACCATCCAGAGAAGAAGACACGCCGGACTGGAATTTATCAAAAAATTTATGGAGGAAGAAGCATGACAGCAAAGCACCCTATGATTCCGTTTCCTGTGATTGTAAGGGCTGCGGATGGTGACATTGAAGCAGTCAACCAGATTGTACGCCATTACAGCGGTTTTATTGCCAGCCGTTCCATACGTCCCATGAAAGATGAATATGGCAATACCCACATGGTTGTAGATGAAACCCTACGCCGCCGGATGGAAACACGTCTGATTGCAAAGATTTTATCTTTTGAAATCAAGGAACCCAACTAGAAATAACGCTCTCCTGTGGAAGCATGGACAAGCTCATGCTTCCCAGACAGAGCTTGTCAGTCTATTAAAGTGCATTATCACCAGTGCATTTTAACAGGCTGACAAAGCCGGATTGTTCCTTGAAAAAGAAAGCGTCTAATCAACGCAGCATAAAGCAGCCGAATACGTTTCGATAGAAAGAGAGCCGTTGGGCTGGCACGCCGTGACCCACCAAAGGAGGGATGAAACCGGATAGCGATTCCTGCCAGCGTTCCATAAGCAGCTTACCGCAAAAGCTGCCGCCATGACCTTTCTATTGTGATAATGATACTTCCGTACAGCCTTAGTCCGTGTGATGATGTAGCACCGCTGGCAAAGGGTACGGCTGGATGAGAACCATGCAGGGGTGAGATTCCCATGAGCTTTAGCGAAAGCTGTTCGGCTGACTTGCTCACAGTAAAATGCACTGAACCTCTACAAAACTTTAATTTCCTGTGTTATACTCAAAGTGTTAGAGAGGTGTATTTTACTGTTACCATCATAGAAAGGAGCCTTAATCTTATGTTAGATGGTAAAGAGAATACACACGGTATTACAACGTCTGAAAAAAAGACATATACGGTAGATGAAATAGCAGCTCTTTTAAACATCAGTATGAAGTCGGCATATGCTTTAGTCAAAAGCGGTCAATTTCACTATATCAGAGCTGGCAGGATGATTAGAGTATCTAAAATATCTTTCGATAAATGGTTACACGAATAATCATTTAAGGAGAGATAATATGGCTTCAATCAAACAAAGAAAATCAAAATTTTCAGTTATTTACTGGTATATGGATGATACAGGCGAAAGAAAGCAGAAATGGGACACCCTAGAAACAAAAAAAGAAGCAAAGGCACGAAAAGCGTTTATTGAATTTTATCAACAAACCTATGGATATGTTCTCGTCCCTTTAGAAGAACAATTCGCCCATCAGCGTGAGGAAGCAGAACAAGCAATAGATACCCCAGATGATGAAATCACTTTAAAGGAATTTCTTGTTACTTTTGTCAATCTATATGGCGTATCGAAGTGGTCTGCCAACACTTACAGCAGTAAATTGAGTTCAATTAACAACTATATCAACCCTATTATTGGAGATTGGAAGTTAAATGAAATCACCACGAAAAAACTTTCTCAATATTACAATGACCTGTTAAGTGTTCCAGAAGTTCCTCGTGCTAACCGCAAAGCGACTGGTCGCTGTGTGCAGCCTGCCAACATTAAGAAAATCCATGATATTATCCGCTGTGCCTTAAATCAGGCTATCCGTTGGGAATATCTGGACAGCAAAATGCGGAATCCGGCTTCCTTAGCCACCTTACCCAAAGTACCAAAGGTAAAACGTAAGGTCTGGAATGTACAGACATTTAAGGAAGCAATCAAACTTGTGGATGATGATTTACTCCTGCTTTGTATGCACTTGGCGTTTGCCTGCTCATTAAGAGTAGGTGAAATTACAGGACTTACTTGGGATGATGTGATTGTTGATGAAGAAGCTATTGCAAATAATAATGCAAGAGTTATCGTCAATAAGGAGTTGGCAAGAATTTCTCAATCAGCTATGCAAAAGCTGAAAGAAAAAGATATTATTAAAATTTTCCCAACCCAGAAGCCCCACTGTACTACAAGGCTGGTGTTAAAAACACCCAAAACAGAAACAAGTAATCGTACCGTATGGCTGCCGACAACGCTTGCTCAATTACTGGTTCAATACAAAAAAGACCAGCAGGAATTGAAAGAGTTTTTAGGAAGTGCCTATAACGATTATAACCTTGTTATTGCTCTTGAAAATGGGAATCCCGTAGAAAGCCGCATTGTTCGGGACAGATTCACAACGCTGTGTGAGGAACACAATTTTGAAGTTGTTGTTTTTCACAGCTTACGCCATTTAAGCACAAAATATAAACTCAAAATGACACATGGCGATATTAAGTCTGTTCAGGGAGATACAGGTCACGCCGAAGCAGAAATGGTAACAGATGTTTACTCTGAAATCGTGGATGAAGACAGACGGCTTAATGCAAAAAAGCTGGATGAAGAATTTTATGACACCCTTGATACAGAGGAACCTGAACACAATCTCCATTCAGAAGCACAGGAGCCTATCAGTGACAATGACAAACTTCTGCTTGAATTGCTAAAATCCATGACACCGGAAATGAAAGAAAAGCTCTTAAAAGAAACCCTTTCTAACTGTTAGCAAAGGGCTTTGTTCCAAACAGAAAAAACCTGCTAACCAAAAAGTGTTAGCAAATATCGTAAAAATCCATGAAATCATCATCTACCTTAAATGAGTGTTAGCAAGCTATCTTGCAAAATAAATGGCTTTTAGAAATTCTCACGGACATAAGCCGCTATACATTGCTTCCCTGTCCGTGATAACAAAAAAAGCTGTAAACCCTTGAAAACAAAGGCTTACAGCGTTGTTTACTGGCGTCCATGACAGGAATCGAACCTGCGGCGTTTCGCTTAGGAGTAGACCCGATACGACATCGGGAAGTGGCATCTAATGCTTAAAAATGCTTGGAAATACAAGGTTTTTCAGCATTTCAAATCCCATCTGATACTACGCTGTGATAGCTAATTCAGAGGGATTTTACACCGTCCGATTGGCTCGAAATTAGCAAGTCTTTCGATTTTTGGTGGACGTTGCAAGTGCAAGTAAATGTCACTATGTAACTTCTCGTGATGCGAAATGATAGGAAATCCTATTCATTCTCGTGTGAGGGTGCGGGTGTCCTTAGACACAGATTTCAGTCTGTTTTATATATCATTTCAAAATGAATTTTTCAACCAGAATTATTAAGAATTTCAAAGGTTTTTCAGACTCAATGATTCTATGTAATTTAGACCCGCCGAAGCAGGTCTTTTTTTATTTCAGCATAATCTCTCTATCCTCAGCGCCGAGCATATAAGCACCCTTGGCAAAAGCATCCCTTGCAAGAAGCTCTGCTACATCAACCCTATCGAACAGCATCCATATTTCTTTCTCTTTCGGAGTCAGTTCATGGCTATGGTCAAACAAATGCTCAAGTCCCAATCCTTCAAGCAATGCCGACTTTGCTGCTTTGTATTCCTCAGCTCTGCCAACATATTCGTCGTTCCTTTCCTTGGAAAATGCCTCGATATTGTCAGCTCTCAGATGCTCGTAATACTCGTCCATAAAGATTCTATCCATACTCGTTGACCTCCATAACAAAAAAATAAGGGCAGACCCTTTTACAGCTATTGTAGCTATGTAAAAGGATCTGCCCTTGCAGTTACTATAATGTTTTTGCCAGCGACTTCAGGAGTGCTGCCATTTCCGGATTTTGCAGAAGCTTCAGAAGAAGTTCTTTATCATCAGCGGAGCTTTCCGTTGCGGCTGGTTGAACCGGCTCAGGCGTTGCCTGTCTGCCTGAGTAGAACGCAGCTTCCATTCTTTCAGCGTTCAGTCTGCGGTCATCGTCGATGATATGGGAGTAAACATCCGCTACCATCTTGACCTGTGCATGACCGGAATCGCCTTGAACGGATTTCATATCGCCGCCGTTCAGCTTCAGCTTGTAAGTGATACTGGAATGTCGGAGACTATGGAAAACCACTTTCGGCAGTCCCTTCTCCTCAATCAGCTTATTGAAAGCACGGTTGATAACCTGCCCCTCAATCGGCTTGCCATTGGAAGAACAGAAAACCAGATTGAAGTCTACGAACTCGTCACCGAAAAGGTCTTTCAGTTCTTCGATGTCAGCCTTTCGCTGTACCAACATTTCCGCTACGGTTTTCGGTAAGAACACCTTGCGGACACTTGTTTTGGTCTTAGGAGTTTTGAGAACCAATGCGGTATGCGTACTGGCGAAGGTCGGTGGGAACTTGAACATGATGTCCTTACCGTCCAGATCTGCCATCGCTTCACGATTTACTCTCTGCAACTCCTTTTCAACGAAGATGCTTGCCTGACCAAGTTCAATACTGGTGGGGGAAATGTCAATACAGTCCCAGGTAAGCCCCAGAAGCTCGCCCATTCGCAGGGAACAGGAGAAGGCAAGGTTAATAGCCAGACGAAGAATATCATCGTCACAGGCTTCCAGAGCCTTCTGGAGCACTTCTGCTGTCCAGATATCCCTGGTCTTGTGTTCTTCTTTCGGCAGCGTAGCGTGCTCCACAGGGTTTCTGGTCATCAATTCCCACTTGACCGCTTGATTGAAAGCATTTCGCAATGTCTTGTGAACCTCTCGGACAGTATGCGGAGTCAGATATTCTGTACGGGCTTTTACATACTTAGAAGAAACCGCTTTGACAGAAAGCAAATCTCGGTAATACTTGTCCATGATTCTCGGCGTGACATCCTCCAGCTTCATATCACCGATGAGGGGACGAATATAGTTTGCAATCAGGCTCTTTCTGCTTTCATAGGTAGACATCGCCCAGGTGTTCACACCATAGATTGACATATACTCATCCAAAAGATCATTGACGGTTTTAGCAGAAGGGGGAATAAAGGTTCCGGACTCCTGCTCATATTCAACCTGCAACTTCCTTTTCTTTGCTTCGGCATTCGTTTCAAAGGTTTCCCACTTCTGACGCTTGTTGCCGTTCTCATCGGTGTATGTATAAACCACAGAATACTTCTTTTTTCTCTTAACGATAGATGCCATGTAATCAGCTCCTTTCCTGTCTATCTTCCGCTAACTGGTAGCGGGTCTGATTGTGATACCATTTTTCAAAGCTCTCTTTGGTAGCTCGCTTATACCTGCCAACCTTGATAAGCTCAAAATCTTCATTGGCAACGATATAGTAAATGGTCTGACGATGTACCCCAAGCATTCTTGCCA
Organism: Butyricicoccus sp. AM78-15b2TA; assembly: GCF_027665985.1. Lineage (NCBI taxonomy): Bacteria > Bacillati > Bacillota > Clostridia > Eubacteriales > Butyricicoccaceae > Butyricicoccus > Butyricicoccus sp. AM78-15b2TA. The sequence continues at coordinate 43,359 of NZ_JAQEHY010000014.1, read as the reverse complement.
TTTCCGGCAGACCGTAGGTGGATGCCATAATATCTGCATCCAGTTCCTGATCCTCTACCGTGCGGTAATCGGTTTGAGAAGCATACCATCTTTCAAAGCTCTCCTTTGTCACTCTGCGCTTGCCCAGGACATCGACCACATCAAAATGCCCTTTGGCAACCAGTTCGTAAGCAGTCGCTTCTTTCAGCCCAAGGCGCTGTCCAAGCTCCTCCATTGAATATGTAGTTTTCTTCAATTCCTCGCCGGGAGGGGTTCCATCGACCTTCTGGTATTTGAACTGATTGGCATACCATTCTTCAAAGCTGTCGATCATCACCCTCATGGTGTTGCCGACAAGAATGGTTTTGAAGTAATTCTTCTTAATGAGCCAGTATGACTCCGTTTTACCAAGACCGAGCATCCTGCCCATTTCCAGAACAGACATACTCGTGCGTTTTCTCATTTCCGCCATCGTACAACCTCCTATGTAAAAAATGTAGCCATGTGTTTCTTGTCATGGCTACATTTTATCGAACTCTCAATATGTTTTGAAGTTTGTCGCCGGGTTGTACGACGCCCTTGACAAATCTTACATTTGATGATCCAACCACTCATCAAAACTCTTTTTGGAGATTCTGATACTGCCACCGATGCGGACGCTATGGAAAACTTTCTTTTTCACAAGGTTGTATGCGCTGGTTCTGCTGATGCCCAGAATATCCTGAATCTCATCAACCGTATAGGTTCTCTTATCAAACTGAACTGCGTTAGCAGCCATCGCTTCTTCGGTGCGCTGATTCATGGCAGCGATTCTTTCTTCAAACATTTATGTTCACTCCTTCGCTCTCTTTGCTTTATGTTTTGGGGAACGCTTTTTCAGCTGTTCCATTGCCAGGCTGACAGATAAGGCTTTCTCAATCGCTACCATTTCACGGGGCGTTACCTTACCTAAGTAATTATCAATCCTGCTTTTATCAATGGTACGAATCTGTTCCAGCTGAACAACGGACGCTTCTTTGAATGCAGGATTGTCGTAAATAACAAAGTGCGTCGGCATATTCGCTTTCTTATGGATTCTGGTGGTGACCGTTGCCACAATCAATGTGGGAGCGTGTTTATTACCGGTATCGTTCTGAATGACGATAACCGGACGGATGCCGCCTTGTTCCGACCCAACTACCGGGTCCAGCTTGGCGCAATAAATATCACCACGGCAATATACCCAATTTTCTTTCATCATGTGCCATGACCTCCTTTCGTTGGCTATGTAATAACTGACTGCCAGAAAGGAATCAGGCAGTCAGTCCAAAAGTCTATGTGTCCCATATTTGCCACGCACCCCTGGGAAAGAGGGCTTACGCCCTCAGGGAATCACCGAACGACTGATTGCGAATCAGTTCCATAGGAATCTAACCTCTGCCGGGTTCTCCGCCAGCTCCGTAGAGAAGTATCTTTAATCCTGTTGCTTTCATGGCCGTATTGGGAGCAACCCAATATTTACAAGCCAGTATTGATCGCTGGCATCGGGAGAGAGACAAGCGCTTAATTTATAGAAGAAAGTCGTTCTGTTTCTCTATCCGATACGTCTCGGCGTACCGCTGATGTGGCTGATGCTCTCGCACCGGCAACAGGAACGTATTTGATGACTGTGTATTCAGTTTTCAAGGATCAAGCAGCCGATTTTCTTTGGCTGTATCTAAATTGTACCTGTTCCTCATGCAAGTTTTTATTGCCTCGTAGGTATAGTTTTGAGGTTATTCACGACCTAAAAATATGTAATCAAGGGTTGTCTCAAAGCGCACAACCAGTTCGATTGCCAAATCAATAGAGATACCTCTGTTGCCGGTTTCAATTCGTGCAATGGTGTTTGCGGCAACACCTAACTGCTCCGCAAGCTGTTCCTGTGTAAGCCCATGTTCCTTTCTCAAGGCTTTAATTCTTTTTCCGCTTTCAACCAAGTCGTAATACATTTTCGTTCCTCCGTGTTTTTGAATTTGTGAAGTTGCAAAATCAAAAACAGCGGGAGGAGATCGTGCCCGATTCTCAATACCCTTTGCCATCTGCCTGTCCTCCTTGCAGGCATAAAAAAAGAGCCGGAGTAAATTACTCCAAGCTCTCGTTCATGCCTTTGTGTTAATTATGGGGGAAAATAGGCAGGTATAAAAAAAGCCCCGTACCCATTACAGGCACGAGGCGTAACTCTCTCTATTCAATTTTATGCCGCTATCTCCCAGCATAGCCATTTTAACACTGGACAAGTCGGACTTTCAGTAGGGGAACCGTCGTATTTTCATCGGATTTTAGTCGGACTAAAATCCTGTCTTAGCATTCACAATAACACAATGCTTCTTCCTCCCGGGCACTTTCCAGGAAATCTTTCAATTTAGGAATGGCTGTTCCCCAAAGTGACAGACCAAATAACAGTATCGCTTCTTTCTTTCGGTCATAGTAGGTGCTGCGTTCCATATTCAAAACCTCCAGCATTTCTGATTCCCTGTACTTGAAGCGGTTGAGATATGCCTTTGAGATAATCTCACAGTACAGAGCGCCTTTATCTGGATATTCTCTGATTTTCAACATAGCCATATCTACCAGTTCAATGATCCACTTTGTCTCAAATAAGCTGCGAATGCGTTCTTCAAATCGTTCTCTCGCTTCATCCGGAGCAAAGTTCTCCAGATAAATCAATGCACCATCTAAGCTGTCACCGTAAGTACAAATAAGGGTATCACATACATCATTCGCACGATCAATGGTAGACCAGCACACCTCTCGATATATGGATAAAATCAGCTTTGCTCTTTCATACAGAACCTTCTCGTCAATGTTCTGCATCCGGCAAAGCATTCGAATACTGCTTAATACCTGTGTATTATATCTGCTCATTCAGAATCTCCTTTCAGCCTAATCCATAAAATAAGAATTCCTTTCTAACTCCTGTCACTTGGCTAAAGGGAAACAAATACCATGGGACAAGAATGACTATAACTTCCGATATTTGATTAAAATAACAGAAGTGAAATCGGAAGTTCTTGACTTTATAAAAGTTCCGATATATAATTAAGTGGAATTAAAACTTCTGTTATGATTCTTATTATAGCATTTTCCAGAAGTTTGTCAACAAATAATCGGAAGTTACGAATAAATATTTTTTGAAAGGAAGGATACTACCATGACATTTGGAGAAAAAATTAAAGAAGCTCGTTTGGCTATGAACCTATCTCAAACGGAGCTTGCCCAGATGACCGGCATTTCCGAAAGATCCCTTTACACCTATGAGCAGCTCGGAACACTCCCCAGAAAAAGCAACATCAGAAAACTTGCTGAAGCACTGCATATCTCTGTGTCCTATCTTTTGGACGAATCTGAAACGGATAGCCAGAGCCATATAGATCAGGATATGTTTATTTTAGAGGCAAAGGAAAACTTCGGTTCAAAAGGAGCAAAAGAAGCTCAGGAAGTGTTGGGTCGTGTAAATTCTCTGTTTGCCGGTGGAGAATTGGACGAGGACGCAAAAGATGTATTCTTCCAGGCGATTATGTCAGTTTATATGGACTCTAAGAAAACAGCACGGGAAAAGTACACTCCGAAGAAATACAGAAAGCATAAAGATAAAGAGTAAAATCCTCAAGCACAGAATATGTTTTCTGTGTGCGATTCGGAGGTGAAGCAAATGAAAACGGCAGAGCATATCATTGAAACTGTCGATAAGCTTGTGCGAAAATATCACACCAGAGACCCTTACGAGCTATGTCAGCTGTTAGGTATCAAAATCCACTATTACGATTTACAGAAGAAATTGAAGGGCTTCTTCTATTACCAGTCCAGACAAAAGAATATCGTGATAGATCACAATGTGAACGGTATCCTGGAGCGTATATTAGTCGCACATGAATTAGGACACGCTGTCCTGCATACAAAAATCGCTATGATGCACGGCTTTCAAGAAATGGAAGTTTTTGATGATAGATCAATCGAAGAAAATGAAGCAAACTTCTTTGCGGCGGAGCTTCTGTTAGAAGATGGGAAAGTCCTGGAATGCCTTTCGGAACACACATTTTTTGAAACGGCTAAAATGCTCTATGTACCGGCAGCATTATTAGACTACAAATTCAGCCTGCTCCACGAAAAAGGAGAGCTGGTAAATTCGATGTATATTCGTAAAGCAGATTTCCTGAAAGAAGATCTTCATGCCTACGATAACGACATTGGTTATGGCGATATATGAATATCTATTTTTATATCTTTACAGAAAAAGTCCACCAGTACGATGCGTAGTGCATCATGACTGGTGGACTTTTTGCTTCTTAAAGAATCAGTATATTGTGCTGCAAAAAAGAACCCCATAGCAGTTCACTCTGTACCGTCAATGGGCTTCTTTTTCATTATATCAATCAAGCTCCGCTTTTTTTATCATCTCTTGCTGGTCAATCAAGACATCAATCAACTTTCCTACGGTTATCAATGTTGTTACATTACACTTTTTCAGTTTTGCAGCAATCTCATTATCAATGATGCTGTCGCATTTTGCATATGGGGTATCCAGTAAAAAATAGTCAAAGTTCTTTTCCAAGACGAATGCCAGTTTTAGAAGCATTGCCAAAGAAACTTTCGTCTGTCCAACTTCAACATGGCTCATATGATTGTTCGAGCAACCAACCAACGCACCCAAATCAGCCTGACTATAACCCTTTTCCAGTCGGGCAGCTCTAATGCGCTGACCAATCTTAACGTAATCAATTTCCGGTTGCGTTTCAATCACCTCCATGCTGTGTATGATTCTGCTATACATTATAAAATGTACCAAAAATCTCAACAACCAACATCGGGTGCAAGTTGCATTTATAAATGCAATATGATAAAATTTTATAGGCAGATTGCATTAAATGATAGAATGAAAAGAACCCCAAGACGACAATATGAGCTATCTTGAGGTTCTTTAAAATAAAAAATTCGTAGAGTACATTACTCCACGAAAAAACACCGCCAAACACTGAAAACTCAGCATTATTTGACGGTGTTGACAATTTATTTGACGGCTAATAAATCAGAAAGCCGTTGCATATTTTCTCTTTTTAAATCCATGGATGGGTGTACATAGCGATTCATTGTAATATTCACGCTGGCATGACCCAATATTTCGCTGAGACTTTTTACATCGAATCCAAGCTCTATGCACCTTGTAGCAAATGTATGACGTAACGAGTGATAATTTGCGGAGGTGATTCCGCTGTTTTTCAATACCTTCTTAAAATGATTTTGCATGGTTCTTGGTTCTAATGGATTCTGATCGCTATTGGTTAGGATGTAGCCAGTAGAAGAAGCTTTGTGTGCTGTAAGAATAGTCATTAAGCCATGGGGTACTGGAATAGTACGGATGGAGCAAGCACTTTTTGGTGTGGTAACAACAATCCTTGTCTTGTATTCACTGTTGGTTCTATCTTGGATTCTCTGGAGCGTTTGATGCACGTGGATTGTGTAATCTGAGAATGAAACATCTTCCCATCGTAACGCACAAATTTCACCTACTCTGAGACCAGTGAATAAACATACTAATATACCAATATTGCAGGAATCAAGATTAGAATACAAGTATTGGCATAATTTTTCCTGTTCAGCACGACTCAAAACTCTCATTTCCTTCGTTTGACGTTTTATCTGTATAGATCGTGCGTCACAAGAAATGGCTTTCCCGTTTCGGGTGGCAAATTGTAAGACATTTCGAATTAGAGATAAAATATCTGAAACAGTTTTAGAGGAAAGTCCATTCTCCTTTAATCCACCAGAAACAAGGAAAAAATTACACTGCGTTTCAATAAACTCGTGTGTTATATCACGCAATTGTTTGCTTCCGAACACAGGAAGTATATACGAGCTGAGAAGATTCCTATATTTGTTGCTTGTAGATTCCTTCACTTTAGGACATATAGCTTGAAACCATTCCATAGCAACCTGTTCAAATTGATCTGAGCTAATTTCTGGATCGACAGTGACAGAATTACTCGTGCACGAACTTTGACTGATAAGTTTTGCCTTGACTTCTCGATATGACTTTGCATAAACATAACCGTAATTGGCTTTGCCTGTAGAAGATCGGGACTTAATGTATCTTCCTTCCCATCTGCCGTCTTTCCTTTTGTAAATATTTTCTCCTTTTCGTGCCATAAGGTACACCTCCTTCAATATGACTATAATTCTGACGGCAAATTGTGACTTTGGAACTTTCTAAGATGGATTTTTGTGCAAAACCTCGTGTTTTATGTCCCTAACATATTGACAAACAGTGCGACAATTTGTAAAATAAAGATATAAACTAAAAAAAACAGAGAAGAATGCAATTCGTGGAGTAATGTACTCTACGAAAGAGTATACCCAGGAGGAGATTTATTGATTCAATTTGTAGGGCGAGATGCTTATAAGCAGTTTTGGAATTTTAGTAAAGATGAGAAAGAGAACTTGGCCACTCAATTGGCGATTGAGTTACCCGCACTCAGAGGAAAAGTTGGTGCATCACAAGAAGAAATTGCTTCGGCTGTTGGTATTTCACGACAAACTTATAGTGCCTACGAAAATCGGACACGCCCAATTCCATGGAGTTTATATCTAGCACTATTGTTTTTTTTTGATTACATTCCAAGTACACATTATATGATTCGCCAGCTTGAATTATTCCCAAATGAATTAGACGAATGTTGGTTAGCTGGTAGAGTTTTTATTGAGGAAGAAAAATGAGCGAATATTCACAGCAAATAAAAAGGGATATTACATGAACAAAAATATAAAATATTCTCAAAACTTTTTAACGAGTGAAAAAGTACTCAACCAAATAATAAAACAATTGAATTTAAAAGAAACCGATACCGTTTACGAAATTGGAACAGGTAAAGGGCATTTAACGACGAAACTGGCTAAAATAAGTAAACAGGTAACGTCTATTGAATTAGACAGTCATCTATTCAACTTATCGTCAGAAAAATTAAAACTGAATACTCGTGTCACTTTAATTCACCAAGATATTCTACAGTTTCAATTCCCTAACAAACAGAGGTATAAAATTGTTGGGAGTATTCCTTACCATTTAAGCACACAAATTATTAAAAAAGTGGTTTTTGAAAGCCATGCGTCTGACATCTATCTGATTGTTGAAGAAGGATTCTACAAGCGTACCTTGGATATTCACCGAACACTAGGGTTGCTCTTGCACACTCAAGTCTCGATTCAGCAATTGCTTAAGCTGCCAGCGGAATGCTTTCATCCTAAACCAAAAGTAAACAGTGTCTTAATAAAACTTACCCGCCATACCACAGATGTTCCAGATAAATATTGGAAGCTATATACGTACTTTGTTTCAAAATGGGTCAATCGAGAATATCGTCAACTGTTTACTAAAAATCAGTTTCATCAAGCAATGAAACACGCCAAAGTAAACAATTTAAGTACCGTTACTTATGAGCAAGTATTGTCTATTTTTAATAGTTATCTATTATTTAACGGGAGGAAATAATTAAACTATGTTTTGAACCATGAATTAAATAAAAATGACTCTCAATTATTGGAAGTCAATTTATTAAACCAATTAAAGCTTGCAAAACGTGTAAATCTTTTTGATTATTCTTTAGAAGAATTACAAGCCGTTCATGAGTATTGGCGGTCAATGAATCGTTACTCAAAACAAGTTTTGAATAAAGAGAAAGTGGCTTAATATGGCAAATATAGTCAATTTTACTGACAAACAGTTTGAGAATCGCTTAAATGATAATTTAGAAGAATTGGTTCAAGTAAAAAAGCGGTTGAATCGCCAACCGCTTTTTTACTTGGTGGGCAATCAGGGTCAGGGAAAACCAGTTTGCGAAGAAGATGATTGAGCAGGCAGGAACAAAGTGATAAATTCAAATTGTGAGGGAAAATACAGATGAATCAAGGAAGAATTATTGTGATTACAGGCTCACCGGGGACAGGAAAAACAACAACTGCGTCAATTGTCGCAAAGGAATCAGATATGGATAAATCAGTGCATATGCACACCGATGACTTTTTTCATTACTTAAGCAAAGGCGCAATACCACCACATTTGCCAGAATCCAACAAGCAAAATCTGGTTGTCATTGAAGCCTTTTTAGAAGCTGCAAAGCGATATGCTCGTGGCGGATATGATGTAATTGTAGATGGGATTGTCGGGCCATGGTTTTTGGAGCCATGGAAAGCTCTTGCCCAAGAAGATTACGAGGTACACTATATTGTATTAAGAGCGAGTAAAAAAGAAACTATGAAGCGAGCTGTGGAACGCTCAAAATTAGATAGAAAAACAAATATTGAATTAGTGGAAACAATGTGGGAGCAATTTTCCGGTTTGGGGATATATGAATCAAATGTCATAGACACAACTACATTCACAATTAAAGATACGGTTTCCGCAATAAAAGAAAGAGTTGCATGTGGGACGTCTTTACTATCTTAGACATTCCCATTTGTCAGGAAGATAGCAAAGCCAGCCGAGCCAGTCAACGGTCAAGATGAACGGCGCATTTCATGCGCCGCCGTTGACAGTCACGCCCGTCTTTGCTAAAAAGTAATCAAGGCGGGAAAGCCCTAAAATGGCTTCCCGCCCATTTCAATTTTTAGAAAAGAAACGCTCCAAAATCAGAAAGAGAGCGTCCAAGCACTTTGAGGGATTGGCCGCCTTGTCCACCCATTCAGCGGGACAGCGGGCGGAGGTCAAGGCCGGGTGTAAACCCGTTCATTTCAGCTTAGAAACCCTTCATAAAACGGGCTTATTTAGCGATATAAGGCTTTATAATAGAGAAGGAGTGAAACTTCTATTCAAGTTTAGAAACGCCTTCCATTAGTCCGAAAGAGACCTTAGAAAGAGAATTAAATCGTAAAGTATCAGGGAAAGAAATTCAACCGACTTTGGAGAGAATAGAGCAAAAAATGGTTCAAAATCAACACCAAGAAACCCCTGAATTTAAAGCAATTCAACAAAAATTGGAAAGCTTGCAGCTACCTACACCACCAATACCCAAAACACCTAAACTTCCAGGACTTTAAACCTTAAAAAAGGAAAAGAGTAGTTACCAAAAAACGGTAACTACTCTTTTTTTATAAAAACCTTTCCTCATGTTTGAAAAGCTGATCGAGAAATAAAGCACACAACGGTATTCTTTCTTTTTTCAGTTGGTACATTTTGCAGTCTGTAACGTGTCATTTACTGTTTGTTACCTTAACATATCCAGTCGAAAACACAAGGGTATATAAACGAGCAAGCTCGCCCTTGTGTTTTCTTTGTGTCTATGTTGCGTTCTCGTCACAGCAAACGACACGAACACACTGGCGAAAATGAACCAACAAAACGAAAAAAGAAAGGAGCGTATACTTCACAGACGGTGTTAAGGATACTTACCAGATGAAACCGTACATTGCACCGACCGCTGCTGAGTTGGAACAATTTCTTTCCTCTCTAAATTAAATCTTGCCGAAGCAGTGATGTGTCAGACTTTCCTGACACATCGCCGCTTTGCACTTCACAAAATCCGCTGCCAGGAGGTGATGAAATGAGTATGGTAAATGCTGACTCCGTTCAGCTATTCGCAATGCTGAAAAAAATGCAGGATTCCATTTCCTCCATCGAAACTACCAAAAAATCTGTAAAGATGAAATATGAACAGTTAGGTGCTGGATGGCAAGATAAAAAATACAACGAGTTGGGCGTGGTTGTAAGAGACTGCAACAAGGCTCTCAATGACATATTGGTAATTATGCTTCAAGCAGAAAAATATGTGGCTTTACTCGCCAAGAGCCTTAGTGAATACGAAAGTGTTCAACTAGGATCTACAAATGGAATATCTGCAAGCACACCTCAGACCAGTAGTTTTGCTGTTACACCATCAAGTGCAGATACAACCACCTTTGAGTCAAATACCTTTGGTTCTAATCTTGCATTTGTTCAAGACAGACTATCAGCTGAACGATATTTTTCCCGTGGAAATCACTATGAAGAATATCGAGATTATTGGGAGAACGGGAACTATACCTTTTCTCGAAATGAAAATCCAGAACTCGTATACGTTAGAGCAAGGGATATTGAAGGAGTTTATCTCAGTGACCGAGAACTTGGGAACCCGGAAGGATTTTGGACACGGAATGGTCGAGAGGGATGGTCGAGAGAAAACATTCTAAGGCGAGCTTCGCACATCCAAGATGTTCGTCAAAATACTGAGTCAGGAATGTCTTTGGATGAGCTTTCACAAAACCCAGTGTTAGATGATACCATTCGTAGCTATTACAATAATCCTGTCCAGGTTGCGCAGGTAGGTTCTTATTATGTATTTCAGAGTGATGGGCGACATCGAACACTTGCAGCTCAATCGCTTGATACATATATCCCGGTTTTAGTAACAGGTAGCTACACTCGAAATGATTAACAAATGAGGAGGTGAGTGTTTGAGCAACGTAAATGCTGATGCAACTCAATTACTGACAATACTGAAAAATATGCGGACCTCCATTTCTTCTATCGAAACTACAAGAAGTTCTGTGAAGATGAAATATCAGCAATTGGGAATTGGATGGAATGACAAGAAGTACGATGAGCTGGGAACTATCGTAAAAGATTGCAACAAAGCCCTGAATGATATTTTACAGATTATGCTTCAGGCCGAAAAATACGTTGCTTCACTTGCCAAAAGTGTACAAGAATATGATAATGTTAATTTGGACACTCCTTCTGCACGAAATTCTTTCCTCCAGGGTCTGCAAACACCTAATGTTGGTAATTCGTCTTATCAGTATTGCCTTGGCGTGCTAACCCAAGGTAGCACACCAGACGGATATATCGCTGTTATATCACAACGCCATGAAAATGCAGAGCAGAATGTCAGAGAAGTGTTTGACCATTTCGCTGGTAAACTGATGATACAAGATTCTGAATATCCACCGGATCAGACAGCACATTACTCACCGGGAAATTATATAGGGCATTCACGAGGAGTCTACTACAATGCAGCTTCTGATATGACAAATCCAAGAGGTGCAGGAACAACTTATTTCCACGAGCTTGCTCACATGATCGACCATGCTTCGTGCAACTATCGGAGCAATCTATCCAATACTCCAGAATTTGCTGAGGCACTGGTTGAGGACGGACAAAGAATCCTGAGCTTATATAACAATCTTCCAGTGGAAAAGCAAACTGCTTTTCTGACCCGTATTAGGCAGGATTCAGCTCACTCCTTCTCGGACTTAATTGATGCGACAACAAATGGTCAATTGCACGGAAATTATGGTCACTCAAGGAACTATTGGACGAGACCGGGCAATCTACAAGCAGAAGCCTTTGCCCACTTTTTTGAAGCGTCTATGGGAGACCAAGGCAAATTAGAGCTATTAGCAAATTTCTTTCCTACAGCGTTTGGTATTTTTTCTTCAATGATTGATTCTATTAGACCAGATAATCATGTTAGGGTCTTGAGCAGAGAAAGGTAGGTGCATACAATGGACAAAAACAAGAGCGTTGCAGATTTTATGAATAGCTTCCTTAATACACCTGAACCGAAAATTGATAATGAGTATTATGAAATCGAAGAACAGTATTTTCGGCAATTCGGTCATGGTGTCCCAAGGGAAATGTTGCCTGATAGCATTTCAACGGAACAAATTAAACAAGCCATGAAAAAATGCATTCTTTCCAAAAAGGATAATCTCTTTGAACTATTAGGCATCATTATCAACGATAATTATTTATATTAAGAAAAGGAACGACGACATGGATGAAGACAACATTATAACTTTGAATGATGAGAATGGGAACGAAGTTGAATTTGAATTTCTTGACTTAATACCGTATCGCCAGAACGAATATGTTGTCCTGCTTCCTATTGGAGATTCGGATGGGCAAGTTGTTATTTTGCAGCTGAAAGAAATTGACGATGAAACAGAAGAATATGTTGGTGTTGAAAACGAATTTGTGTTAGAGACTGTCTTTGCTCTGTTCAAAGAGCGAAACAAAGATTTCTTTACATTTGAGTAATTAAACAATGCAAGCTCAAACCAACAACACGATAAAAGGGGGGTGCATTATGGATATTTGGCATCGTGTAGGCAGAATTGTTCGCTTCTCAAACTTAGGAACTCTTCTGTTCTTTACTCTTAATATTCTGCTGATTGTTGCTGTGTTCGGTTCGTCAGGAAGCATTGTTGAACTGATTTGTATTTACTTTTTCACAGTAGCTATCAGCTTATCCCCATTAGGCGAAATGTGCCTGGCTGCCTTCGCAGGAGCAAGCGATATAAAAAGAGTAGATATAAAACTTCGAGTTGTCCCGCTGGTTCAATATGTTTTAGATAAAGCAAAAGAGAACACATCATACTGTCCTAAAAAAGTGAAAGTGAAGATTATCCATGATCCTGCTCCAAATGCATTTGCTCTAGGTAGGCAAACACTATGCATAACTGACGGATTGCTTTTACTCTCCGATGATATGATACTTGGAATTCTCGCCCATGAGATCGGACATCTCTCATACGGACATACTGTTATCCAATTATTGATTGGCGGGGGCAATATATTTATATCCGGGTGCCTCCTGTTAATCAAAATATCCTACTGGATTTTTTCTGCAATCATGGGGCTGTTCGCAATATGCTCTCGTAGTGGTGTAATGGGTATAATTACCGCAGTTTTCGCAGGAATATCAACAGCACTTTCTTGGTTATGGGTAAAGTTCTGTATGCTTTTTCTGATGTGGTCTATGAGACAAAATGAGTATCTGGCTGATGAATTTGCTTATAAAATTGGTTTTGGTCTTGAATTAGCGACGGTATTAGACCAACATATCTCAGATGTTCCGCATGATGGTTTTCTCAGTGCAATATACTCAACTCATCCATGCAACGATGATAGGGTTGCAGCATTGCAAAATTTAGGTGTACCCTATTCTCGATACTAAATTCATAATCTCACAAATTGGCAAGCAGTGTAAACCTGTACAGGTTCACTCATTTTCTCGATTTTCCCTTCGGTGCAATCTTCGCAAATTTGCTTGTTGGGGAAGCATCCCCAATCCCCTTTGAACATCATCTGCCGATGATGGCTACACGATTTTCAATCGTTTCTCAAAGAACAGTAGAATAAAAATTTGCCCATGGTTGAAAGCACCGAAATCGAAAAGCAAAAAAGCAGCCACGATCCGCACCCTTTGGGGAGTGCAGACCGTGGCTTTTTGCTTTAACGGAAGTTCTTCTTTTCCTCTTTCTCTTTCTCTTTTTCCTGCTCTTTCTGCCTGTCGATATTCAAAATCGTTTCAACCGTCCGTTTGGCAATCAGCAGTTCTTCTTTCTCTTTTCTGATCTGACGGTACTCAGCGTAGTCCTGCTTTTTCTGGACTGCCAGCTGATGAAACTCCTCATACAATGATTGCATGGACGGGAGCTTTGTAATCTGCAATTCATCAAAGGCTTGCTTCGCCGCTTTATGAATTGTGATTTCCTGACGGTGTTCTTCAAAGAATTTTTTGCTATATCCAGACTTGCGGTACTCGATATAAATTTGCCTTGTGTTGCGATAATTTTTGATGTGCTGCTGCAACGCCTGAACCTCAACCATACGTTTCTCTGCGACCTTGATAGAATCAGAAAGCGCATCGAACCGGGCAGACAGATTTTCAATATGAGCAGTCAGATCGTCGTAGTTGCCCAAGCCTTTTTCTTTCAGTAGGATTACCGTTCGGGCAGCTTCTTTTCGGTTGAACTTCTTCGCCCACTTTTCATAACCGACCGTCTTGCCCTCGGCCATCTTTGCCTGAATATCAATCAGCATCTGGAACTGCTTCGGGGCAGGAGCCTTGGCAGAGCCGCCTTTTGATTTGTGCAGGTTCTTGCCGGAGATAACCGCTTGAATTTCCTCTTTGCTATATCCTTCGCCCAGGGAACGCAGCCGAATGAAACGCTTCTGATTCTCGCCCTTGAACGCAGGCTGCTTTCCATCCTTGAACTCAAATCCCATGTCAGCCAGAGCCTGAACAAAGCCATCAAAGCTCTTTGGTTTCTGCTTCAGCACCGCATCAATCGCATCACATAATTCGTCACGCTGGGTACGCTTCTTGGGATAAACAGTTCTTTTCTGGCGCTCCCGATACGGCTTCGGTGTAATAATGGACAGCCCGTGTTCCAGGCAAACCATATCACTGAGTCTTTGCACCGCCAGACCGGAAAGAAAGAAGTTTTTGAATTTCCGTGTGGCATCCAGCGAGGTCGAATTATAAATGATATGATTGTGAATGTGGGATTTGTCGATGTGGGTCGCAACGATGAAAGCGTGTTTTCCCTTTGTCCATCGCATCGCTGTTTCATAGCCGACTTGGTTCGCTTCTTCCGGGGTGATTTCTCCCGGCTTAAAGGACTGGCGTATCTGGTATGCGATGATATTGTTCTTCTGCTGTCTGCCGGTAATATGCTGATACTGCCGTTTGGAAAGCAGAAATTCCTCATCTGCTGTCTTTGGATCACACTCATAGGAACTGATAAATTCGCCATCATTGGTTTTTGCGGCATTTTGTGAGTAGTCGGTTCTGTCTGCCAAACATTGAGCGACCGTCTTTCCCTTATTCACATGGAGTGCAATCAATCTTGTCGCTGCCATTCCCATCACTTCCTTCCCAAAAAGAAAAAGCCACCGGTCGGTGACTTTTCTCTGATATTATCTTATGACCTGATAAATGCTCCCAGACTTTCTCCAATATTCTCGACTTTCATAACAGCCCAGACGAGCAAGAACACCGCTGCTATTGTCGCAATTCCAAGAACCACAAGAATAAGCAGGGACTGCCACAAAGCCTTTACAATGCAGTAAATCGCAGATCCGCCAATGACCAAGAGCAATAAACCAATTACATAGGACACAACATTTGTAAGCAGATTTCCAAGAATGCAAATCACTTTTACAACGAACAGCACCGGCAGTGCCAATATCTTCAATACCAGCTTCATAGGCTCAACCCCTTTCTTTTAATTATATTGTACAAGGGTATCTGCCATAACGCAATGATGTCAACCCTTATGTAAAAGCCGCAGCCGAAACTGCGACTTCCCAACAAGTTGTCGGATTACTGGATTGAGGACAGGCGAACAAGAACTTCTCTCATGTCCGTCCAGATCTCCTCCAGCCGTTTTTGCAAATCCTCAATGTCAGCACGATAGATGCTGCCTGTTTCGTTCGCTCGCTTTGCGTACTGGTTCAGGTTGTTGGAGCAGATTCGCAGGAGCGAAACCAGGGCTTTCACATCCTGCAAATCCAGTCTGATACAGTAACCATCCAGAGCCATTTTCCGCAGATAGGCTCCCATGCTGCGGATGCCAAGCTCGTCCATCTTCTCATGGATTCGCTCGACCTCCTCCTTGGATGCAAGGAAATGAACATCCTGATCTCGCTTTGCCATTACAACACCTCCTCACGGGTTTCAGAGTATTTTGCAGGCGGGATATGCTCCGCTTTGGATTTCAGATCAGCCAACACAGAAGGACGCTCTGACTCGCTTCTTTCGTCACGATTTTCCACAGAGTCCTCCATATTCAGGGCTGCATCCAGTTCTGCCAGTCGCTGACTTTTGGCTGTCAGCTCTGCTTCCTGCGGGAACGGTTTTCCAACCTCCGCCTTGGCTGCTTCCTGCTGATTGTAGAGATTATTCAACTGCTCATTGGCTCGTTCTAAGCGCTCAAGGATGCCTGCAAGGGCATTGTCCAGTCGGGTGATATTTCCTCGTGCGTCCGTTCCAAGGGCTACTCTGTGGCTCACAGCGCCCTTCAGGGTCACATCGAACTCGTTCCGGAAACTGTCAAACGAAAGCTCCATCTGAAAGCCACGGTAACTGCCAAGAGGAACCGGATCGGCACTTTTCGTGTCCTTACAAGCCGCAAGGAGGATTTCACCGGCATCTGCCTTTTCGGTGTAGGCTTTGCCCATGATTTCCATGCCGCAAAAGCCATCGGCAATCTGCGGGTGTGCTTCCACGGTTTTAATATCAGCTTCAAAGCCATGAATATAGCCTGTCTGCTTTTCAATCTCAGCCGGGAAGTATTTCAGAAGCTTATCTTCCATACGGTACTGCTGGCTCTGGTGGTCAGCTTTCAGCACCTTCAGCCTTGCCACATCAATGTCCAAGTCCATCTTTTCCTTGATAAGCGGATTGCCGGCACACAGCGCCTTGATCTCCGCATAGGACAGCGCCTGCTCATCCACATCGTCACAGGAGCGAACCGGTGATTTGGAGGTCATAATCTGAGAAATAAACTTCTGCTTGTTTTCCAAGGTCTGATACAGGTAGGCATCGAAGGTTCCCTCGGTCACATACTGATACACCTGAACCTCTTTGTTCCGGTTGCCCTGACGGATGATACGACCGTTTCTCTGGGTCATATCAGACGGACGCCAACCCACATCCAAGTGGTGAACTGCCACCAATTTGTCCTGGACGTTGGTTCCTGCACCCATCTTTTGCGTACTGCCAAGAAGCACTCGCACCTGCCCGGTACGAACCTTGGCAAAGAGGTCTTTTTTCTTTGCCTCGGTATCTGCATCATGGATAAAGGCAACTTCTTCCGCAGGCACACCGTTTGCAATCAGCTTGGTTTTGACATCATCATAGACATTGAAGGTTCCATCATTTTTCGGTGTGCTAAGGTCGCAGAACACCAACTGGGTCAATTTGTCAGCCTGACCGTCCTGCCAGATACGCAGGATATTTCCCACGCAGGCATTGAGCTTGCTGTCAGGGTCATCGGGTAACAGGGTGTTCATTAGCCGCTGATCCAGTCCCAATTTTCGTCCGTCGCTGGTAATCTTGAGCATATTATCGACGGACGGGTCTACAATACCGGCATGAACATCTGCTGCTCTCTCTGAAAGGGAAGCCACCATATCCTTCTGGTACTCAGAGGGCTGAACCACAACCGTTTCAAACTTTGCTTCGGGAACAGGGAGATGCAACTGGTCAGAGGTCTTGATGTCGGCAACCTCCTTGAACATATTCATCAGTTCAGGCAGGTTGAAGAACTTCGCAAATCGGGTTCTGGCACGATAGCCGGTTCCCTCCGGTGCAAGCTCAATCGCAGTTGTTGTTTCTCCGAAGGTCGATGCCCAGGAATCAAAATGGGTCAGGTTCTTTTGCTGGAGCGTACTGTACTGGAGATAGCGCATGACCGTATAAAGCTCGGTCATCGAGTTACTTACTGGAGTACCGGTTGCAAAGATCACACCACGCCCGCCGGTCAGCTCATCCATATAGCGGCACTTCATAAACATATCCGAAGATTTCTGGGCTTCGGAGGTGGACAGACCTGCCACATTTCGCATTTTTGTGTAGAGGAACAAATTCTTGAACGCATGGCTTTCGTCCACAAACAGCCGGTCTACACCCAACTGCTCAAAGGTAATGACATCATCTTTCTTGTCAGCGGCAAGGAGCTTGTCCAGTCTGGCTTCCAATGATTTTCGTGTTTTCTCCATCTGCTTGATCGTGAAGTTTTCGCCACGCTGCCATTTCAGCTCCGCAATCGCACCCTCGATCTCATCAATCTGCTCCCGCAGCTGCCGTTCCTGTCGTTCGGCAGAAAGCGGGATTTTTTCAAACTGGCTGTGACCGATGATGACTGCATCATAGTCACCCGTTGCGATACGAGCGCAGAACTTCTTACGGTTTGCTGTTTCAAAATCCTTCTTGGTGGCAACAAGGAGCTTGGCACTCGGATAGAGGTGCAGGAACTCGTTTGCCCACTGTAAGGTCAAGTGATTCGGCACAACGAACAGGGATTTCTGGCTCAATCCAAGCCGTTTACTCTCCATAGCCGATGCAGCCATCTCGAAGGTCTTGCCCGCACCAACTTCGTGTGCAAGCAGCGTATTTCCACCATATAGCACATGAGCGATAGCATTTCTCTGGTGTTCACGGAGGGTAATATCCGGGTTCATGCCGCCGAAACGGATATGAGAGCCATCATACTCACGAGGTCTGGTGGAGTTAAAAAGTTCGTTGTACTTGGTGGAAAGGGTTTCTCGTCTGTGCGGATCTCTCCAAATCCAATCTCGGAACGCATCCTTGATTGCCTGCTGTTTCTGCTGTGCCAGGGTAGTTTCTTTTTTATTGAGGACACGCTTCTGCTTACCATCTGCATCTTCAATCGTATCATAGATACGAATATCCTTCAGATTCAGCGTTTCCTCCAGAATCCGATATGCGTTGGCTCGCTCTGTACCGTAGGTGACATACGCCGCCACATCGTTGTAGTTGGGAGAACTCTTACCGTTGATGCGCCACTCTGCGGTCAGCTCGGAGAACTTGACCTCAATGGAACGGCGCAAGTAATACGGCGTTTCAAAGGTTTCCTCCATGAACTGCTGAATATAATCGGCATCAATCCATGTTGCACCCAAACGCACATCAATCTCGGACGCATCCAAGTCCTTCGGCTGTGCTTTCTGCAAGGCTTCCACATTGATGTGGAAGGAAGAATCCCTGTCTGCCGCCATCTGTGCGACACGCAGCTTGCTTCTTACATCACCGGAAAGGTAATCATCGGCAGTCTGCCATCCAACTTCCACAGCATCGGGAGCCATCGGGTCTTTGAAGATCACCCCTCGAAGCTCTGCCTGAATCGCATCGTATTCTCCAGGTGTTCCAAGCAGCTGTGCCATAAACGGCAAATCCACCTTGCCACGCTCACCGATAGAGATTGCCAGAGCTTCGGACGGCGTATCCACGCTCGTCACTCTGCGTTCCGGCTTGATGGTTCGCTTGGTGAACATATCCGCCTTGCTTTTCAGATTGCCGTCCTCATCCACATTTTCCAGAGAACACAGGAGATAGTAGGAGGAATCGTCAGCAAATGCCTGACCATTGGCTCGATTATTGATAAGCCCGTTCTTTGCGGCAAACGCATCGTAGGCATCATTCAGTTCTGCCTGTTTCTGAGTAATCATTTCATCCGGGTAATCCTCAAGCTGATATTCGATCAGCTCGTTGACGATACCACGAAGTTCCACCATGCCCATCACACGGTCTTTTGCTTTCTCATTCAGGTCTACACGGCGCATCAGGGAGTTTTCACGGAAGTACACATTGCCATCCACCACGGTATAAGAGAAATTCTTTACATCCGGGGTTGCAGGAATGGTTTCGATTTCCTTACCCTTGTCAGCTTCGGGAAGCTCCACAGCCTGATAGGTTCCTTGGATGTGGGAAACTGCTTCTTTCAGAAGTTCGGACAGTTCCATGCCCTCAATGGGACGCACTGTAATGTCCATGCCGTAGGCGGTACTTTCTTCCACCGTATCGCCCAGAACCATTTCAGGATGAGCGACAAAGTAGCTGTTCATGGTGTGTCCTTCTTCGGTGCGGTCAAGGTTTACCCATTCCGGTACAATGTCAATCGGATGGTCACGCTTTTGCAGGAACAGGATGTCGGACACGACTTCCGTGCCTGCGTTTTTCTTAAAGGCATCGTTTGGCAGACGGATTGCACCAAGCAGTTCCGCCCTCTGCGCCATATATCGCCTTGCGTCAGAGTTCTTGGAATCCATGGTGTAACGGCTTGTCACAAAAGCGACCACACCACCGGGACGAACCTGATCCAAAGCCTTGGCAAAGAAATAGTTGTGAATGGAGAATCCCAGCTTGTCATACGGCTTGTCGGACACTTTGTAGTTGCCGAAAGGGACATTACCCACAGCCAGATCGTAAAAGTCTCGGCGGTCTGTCGTTTCAAAACCGGCTACTTTGATTTCTGCGTTGGGATAGAGCTTCTGAGCAATTCTGCCGGTGATGGAATCCAGTTCCACACCATACAAACGGCTGCTCTGCATTTCAGGAGGGAGCATACCAAAGAAGTTGCCGATACCCATAGCAGGCTCCAGAATATTTCCTGTTTCAAAGCCCATCTGTCCGACCGCATCGTAGATGGAGCGAATGACCGTAGGGCTGGTGTAATGTGCGTTCAGGGTGGAAGCTCTTGCCGCAGCATATTCATCTTCGGAAAGCAGGTTTTTCAGTGTCTGATACTCCTTCGCCCAATTTCCCTTGTCCGGGTCAAAGGCATCTGCCAGACCGCCCCAACCGACATAATTCGACAAAATCTCCTGTTCTTCGGTAGTGGCGTTCCTGTTCTCGCTTTCCAGTTTGAACAGAGTTTCAATGGCTGCGATGTTTCTTGCGAATTTCTGCTTCGGTCCACCTTCACCGATGTTGTCATCCGTGATGTGGAAGTTCACCGCAGGAACAGGTGGGATTTCTCTGGTGGTGATGGACTGCTCAAGCTGAGCGATAATGTCCATGACTTCGGCATTCTGCCATCCGTCCACCTGGGCATAATCCTGAATGATGGTGTCCTTTCCATCTACGCACTGTACGAAGTCCAGACTACCCGGCAGATCTCTGGTATTCATTGCACCCAGGGCTTTTCTCTGCGTGTCAGGAAGTGCATAGTAGGCTCGCAGGGCATCATCAAAGGAACTGTATTCCTTGATGTCCAGCGCACCCCGCTTCTGAATGTCCTCGGCAACATAAAAATGATCGATGAAGTGTTCCGGTTCCTGCTGTTCGGGTTCCGCACTGGCTCTGACCTGTGCGTGTGCCTTTTCGTCAGGGTAGTCCCCATAGATACGGATGCACTTATGCTCCTGCTGATCGTAAACGGCAGCACCATCGTACTTGAATCCGTCATCCTCCATGGTTCCGTCCACATAGCCCTGGGCAGCTTTTTCCGCTTCTTCCAGAGTGTAGTAGTCCAGTTTATCATCGAAGCCGTTTTCAAAGTGATGGTAGGCGGCAACCAGATAGCGGGGAGCCATGCGCTCCTCGTAGCTGTTAATCATCTCAGGTGTCAGCCATTCTGGTTTGTCGGGAATCATTTCATACAGCTCACGCATCTTGGCAATCTGTGCATGGCGGTTGCCTGCCCACAGATGCTTTTCGCTGTGCTGTCCTGCACCAAGGAAGTATTCGCAGTCCATACGCAGACGGTCTAACAGCTGATACTCAGGGGTGTAGTCCCTCGGTTCGGTTTTGCCCAGAAAATCCTCTGTAACGGGCTTTTCTTCGGTTTGGGCATCAACCCTTACCGCATGGTTTCTTTCGTCCTGAGAGAGCATACGCTCGAAATTCTCACGATTCTCGGCACGGAAGATGGGATAAGCAAGCGTAGGGTCACGCAGCTGAACTTCTCTGTCCGTGATCTGCTCCACACGGAAAGCTGTATCGTCCAGATATACCGTGTCACCGACCTGATAATTCCATTTCGGTTCCTCGGAAGCAGATGCTTCCACAACTTCGGCAGGCTCTGCCACAGGCGCTTCTGGCTGAACCGACTCCATCGCAGCTACGGACTGACGAACTTCCTCCAAATAGTCATTGGCAAGCCATTCGTCCGTGAAGTATTCCGTAACGCCTTCCGGGTCTACATAGTAGTCATCGGTCTGATTATCCCAGATCGCATACTCGCCATCCTCGGTATCAATCACTGCGAAACGGTCATAAACATCTTCCAACGGATCAGTTTTAGCTTCTTCGATAGCCTGTCGTTCCGCTTCTTCCTCCGGGCTGAGGTAGCGTCCCTTTCGTATCAGACCGTCGATTCTCTGCACCACCTGCGCCCAGGACATCTGCAATTTATCGCAACCGCTCTTGGTGTAAGCAACACCCTTGGCATCGTGATCCTGACCGCTGTGCGTTGCACCAGAGCAGGCATGGGAATGACCACCGGTTCCGTATTCATGCTTCAGGAAGTCCATCTTTTCCTTGGCAGAATGATTCTCCTGCCAGTAGTTATAAATACGGGCTTTACCACCGGAAAAGCCGCTTCCACGGGTCAAGTCTGCATTGACTTCATCATCCGTAATGAACTGGCGGACAAGGGGCATCTGCATCATATCGGTCTGATACTCACGCAAAGGCATATTCAACTCATACAGCTGTTTCTGAATGAGATTCAGCTTGTGATAGTGAAAACGAAGCAGATCGGGATTTTCCGCAAGGGTTTTTCTAAATTCCGAATACTGCTGTACCAAGGTTGCGTGGAAACGAGGGTCATCCAACTTTTCAGCCAAGTCTGCGGTTTCGTCAGGGAAACCACGAAACGGTTCCTGATGAAGAATTGCCAGATAGTTGCTGGAACGGGCTTCTTCACTCAAATCGTGATAAAGATGCCACAGGGATTCTGCCAACTTCTGACGCTCATATCCGGATGCTTCTACCAGTTCCACATTAGTTGCGAACCGACCATTTTCAAGCAGTTCTCCAATGCGCTCGGCAACCGTTTCCCAAGAAACGATCTGCGCTCTGGGGCTGTCAATGGCAGAGGAACCTTTGGCAAGGTGGATACCGTCCTCGGCATACCACGCACAGATATTCCCGCTATCTTCTTTCAGACCATAGCCGCCGTGATAGACCTGCTTTAAGGTCTGAACGATTTCTTCCAACGGCTTCTGCTTCATATATTCCAGCGCTACGACTTTTCGGGCTTCATCGGTATTGCTACCAAGCAGAAGGAAGTGGTCGATTTCTTCCTGGGCAAAAGAAAAAGCAGAGGGCGTAAAGCTCTCTGCTCGGTCGATAAAACTGATTTGTTCATTTTCGGAGAGGAAAAGGTTCAGACTCAGCTGTTGATAAGCTCCGTCATCACGACTTCCTCCGCCTGTGCTTTCAGGCTGTTCATGTGCTGCACCCACGCCATCTGCTGCGTTTCCTTGTCCGGTGCGGGGCTGTCCTTCAGGTACTGCTCCATCAGAAACTCCACTCTGGCTTTCGCTGTTTCCTCGATCTCCCACAGGTGCGGGAACAGGCTCTCCGTCAGAATCATGTCGTTCAGGAGCATCGGATTGTTCTGTTCCAAAAATGCTCGACGCATCCTGCCGTACTTGCCCAGAGGTTTCTCTCCCTCGTTCTCCAACTGAAGGTTCGGAATCTGATAATCTCCGGCCTGTCTGTAAGTCATCTCGCTCATAATCTGTACTCCTTTCGGTAGCTTTAATCTGCTCATGTTCTCCAATCGCTTTTTCGATTTCCTGAAACATCCTTGTGCTGATGGCATTCACCGCAGTACCAAGGGCATTTACCGTCTGTCTGGTGTTAAAATCAAACACCTTCTGGAAATCCTCATGCTCGAAGTAGTTGTCGGGACTTTCCACGAACCGGCAATACATCGTATAGGATACGCTGTTTGCCACCGCATTTTTGAAAGCTACTTCGATGTTGAGTTCATCATACTCCTCAAGGAAGCTGTTGGCAACGATGTCGAGGAACTGCTTTTTGTAATCGTCCCAATACTCAGCCGCCAGTGCGGATGCAATATCTTCAAGCTGTGCTTCCAGTACCCCGTCAGCGGCAACACCGAAGGTACGCTCCATCGCTTCCATGACATAGGAGCGGTTTTCAGGCGTCACCTCCCACGGTTTCAGTTCCGGGGAAGAACGGCGAACGCCGGTATCCGCCACATCAAACACATAGCGCAGATACGGTTTATCCCTGTTCATCACAAACAGAGCAATGCCGGTAGAGCCACGCTTTACATATCTGCGGTAATTTTCAGCGTTCCAGTCCTCATAGGGCTTGCAAAAGGTCGCATTGGGGCGCTGAGCATAAATCATCACCTGTTCCGGATAGGTGAACTCATAGTTGCGGGACATCGTTCTCAAAAACGAAGTCCAGTTATCTGTGTTCGAGGTGATTTTCCCAATCGTTTCTTTTGCTAATCCGGAATAAAATCGCTCTTTTGCGTTCATTGTATCCCTCCAATCCTATCAATCCGGATAAAGGTTCAGCTTCTCAAAGGCGGCATCGTCCATGGCTGAAACTTTACGGAGAACCGAGTCTGCCAAAGCAAAAAGCTCTGACTCGTCCTCCGAAAGCTGTTCCTTCATCAGTGTCAGTGCTTCACACAGCCCTGACCTTGTGCCAGGGCTGTAAAGCATCATCATGTTCCGCTCATCCTGTGTGAAATCCATCATTCAATCTCCCTTTCCGGGTGGCTCTTGGGCGGCTTATGGGAAACATCCGGCACGGGCTTTTCCTTTAACTGCTCCAACACCGAAGGACGTTCCTCTAATCCGGACGCTTTTCCGTTATTGATGATACCGTCAATCATCCCATAATCATCTTCCATTGCCATCTCTGCGTTTTTCAGGTAGTTTTCGGACTTCATAAAGTTTTCCAGCTTCTGAAACCCAACAGAATCTACATAGTGAAAGGATACCTCACCGACTACCTTTAAGGCTACGATGTCGCTGACCGACATACTGTGACCACGGAAATCATCCGGGTGGTCAATATTGAACTTTACATACAAATCTTCCAGCTGCCGATTCACATCCTCGGACATAGAAATGGAGCCATGATAGACCACCTCGTAACGGTCAATCTCAGGCTCCATTTCTTTCTTCTGAAGGTAGCTGTAATTTGCAAACATGAGCGGGATATTATCGTCTACATCTTCCCGCAGCTGAAGAATCGCATAGGAATCCGTGGGGCTTTCCAGAAAAGCAACCATTCTGTCATCCGGGGTGGTATTTCCGTGAACATCATCCCATTTTTCGTTTTTCATATCCGTGTCCTCCTTATCGTTCAGGCTCTTTGCGTTTGGGAGAGGGACTGGCAGGCGCAGCTTTTTCTGCGGCCTGTGCCAGTTTTTCCATGACCGACTCACGCTTCGGAGAGTCGAGCTTATCCAGCTGACTTTTCAGCACTTTGGCAACCTCAACCGCAGTTTCCTCACGGGCTTCTTCAATGGCTGTATTCAGGAACTCACGATACGGAGCCGTATTACCAGCGGCAAGATCTGCCTTGATTTCTTGGATATGCGCCTGCACATCATCGACCTGATCCATATATTCATAGGGGTCGAAGTTCTCTGCAAAACGGTCGAGCTTAAAAGCAAGCTCAGCGATAGGGTCATTGACCACCACCGCCTGTCTGCCGACTTCAAAAGCCTGCTCCATGACATCCTCATAGAACATTGCCCGCAGTTCCCGGCGCTCCAGCCCGAAGGATTCCAGAATATCCCGGCGGACTTCGAGCATGGACAGTTCAGGGTTATCAACCTGACCGCCATCAATCTCGTTGTAGTTTTCATCCAACAGGGTGTAGTCGTAACCATCTTCGCAGGTCTGCACCGCAAGGATTCTATCCTTTCCGACCTTCCATGCGGCTTCATCGCCCATAATCTCAGGCTCCGGCATATAGCTTGCGCCGTTGCGCTCCATAATTTCTGCAAACTGGCAGATATGAAACACATTGTATCCGATCTGCGTATGATACTCGTCAATGAAGGTGCAGGGCTTCACAACCATTTCATCCGGGTAGTGAATCTGCACACAGCTGCCATCGGGGATATGAAACAAATCCTTATAATGGCTGTCGATAAATCGGATTTCCTTACCATCCGGGTTGTACTCATTTGTCATTTGCGCTTTCCTCCATTTTCAAATTCCATACTGAACTTCGTTTTGCCATCATCTGATACCTCCATAAAGACGGTGGCATCAAAGGTGTTGCCCGTTCTTTCGGACTTGCAATTCTTGAGCTTTACCTTGCCGGAACCAAGCAATTTCTGCGCCGTGGCAGAAGTCATGCTCTTGCCGATGCTCGCAAAGTAGCGATTGTTTTTCCAGAGGGCAAATTTGCAAGCTCTGTTGGAACAGAAAAATGCCTTGGCTTTGTCCTCTACAGCACTGCCGCAGAGCGGGCATTTGCCGATAGAATTGGCTTCTTTCGACATCATAACCTCGGAATCACGGATTACTTCATAGTTCTGAATCAGACCGGCAATCACATCTTTGATCTCGTCCATAAAGTCCTCGCTGGCATATTCGCCTTTCTCAATGAGCAACAATTTTTCTTCCCAATCCGCCGTCATGGATGGGGACTGAATCTGTTCCGGCATGACTGTTACCAGAGCCGTACCCTTGTGGGTCGGAATCAGGTGTTTGGTTTTCTTATCACCCTTACGCTCCAGAAAACCGATGCGAACCAGCTTCTCAATGATACCGGCACGGGTCGCAGGCGTTCCCAAACCTTTGCGCTCCACCTCATCAGGCATTTCGTCCGCACCGGCAGTTTCCATAGCAGAAAGCAGAGTATCCTCGGTAAAGTGTTTAGGGGGAGATGTTTTCCCTTCCTTGATTTCCGTGCCGCTGACGGTCATTTCGTCACCAACGGAAACAGAAGGGAGTGTCTGCACGTTTTCGTCGGATTTTGTCGAATCATTTTTCTGAACCAGAGCTTTCCATCCATCCTGCACAACAGTTTTGCCTTTGGTGGAAAACACGGTACCGCCACAGTCCAGCTCAATAACTGTCTCTGCGTATCGGTGCGGATCGCCAACAGCTACGCACAACCGATTCGAGATCAGTTGCAAAATTGCAAGTTCACCCTTGGGAAGTTCGCTCAGATTGCATTTCTGCAATTCTCTGGTCGGAATGATGGCATGGTGATCTGTGACCTTTTTGTTATTCACAACCTGCTCTGCATGAACTGGTATGTTATCCACATCCTCCACGGGGAATGTGTGGAAAGCCAGCTTTACGAGGTCGGTCAGGCTATGTGCCATATCTTCCGTCAGAAACCTGCTGTCGGTACGGGGATAAGTGACCAGTTTCTTTTCATAGAGGTTCTGCGTGTAGTCCAAGGTCTGCTGTGCCGTGTAGCCAAGCACACGGTTGGCTTCTCTCTGTAAACTGGTCAGGTCATAGAGCGCAGGCGGCTTTTCTGTTTTCTCCTTACATTCAGCTTTCTGAACGATTGCCACCGAACAGCTTTGTTTGACAGCTTCGGCTGCTGCCTTGGTTTTGAAGCGTTCGCTTGCAGCCGTAAAACCATCCAATCCAATCTGAACTGTGTAGAACAGTTCAGGCTTGAATGCGGAAATGGCAGCTTCTCGCATAACAGCCATAGCAAGGGTAGGGGTCATAACACGACCAACATTCAGGGTCTGCCCGTAAAGGGTCGAAAAAAGTCGAGTAGCGTTAATACCAACAATCCAGTCGGCTCGTTCTCGACACAGTGCTGCTTCATACAAAGCATCATATTCCGTTCCAGACCTGAGATTTTCAAAGCCCTCCTTGATTGCTACATCTTCCATCGAGGAAATCCAAAGCCGCTCAAACGGCTTTCTGCACCCGGCTTTGTGGTACACCAACCGAAAGATCAGCTCGCCCTCACGACCGGCATCTGTTGCACACACAAGACTCGCAACATCTTCTCTGGCCATGAGCTTTTTCAGAATCCCAAACTGTTTTTTCGTACCGGCAGAAACCTCATACTGCCAGTCCATCGGGAAGATAGGAAGGTCTGCATAAGCCCATTTGCTGTACTTCGCATCATAGACTTCCGGCTGTGCCAGCTCCACCAAATGCCCTACACACCAGCTGACCACATATCCGTTTCCCTCTAAGTAGCCATCCTCACGCTTGGCAGCACCTAACACTTTGGCAATACTCTGTGCAACCGAAGGCTTTTCAGCCAAAACTAATTTCATTTGCATCTGCTCCTTTCACAAAAAAATAAGCAGCCACACACCGTAGTGCATGACTGCTATGTAAAAAGTTCGGAAAGGATTTTTGCAACCTGATACAATTTTCTGTTCTACAATCTCCGTCATAATAAAAATATCTCCATCATTTCAAAAGAGAATGACGGAGATATTTCACCTTGCTTATTCTTGTAGCAACCAATCGGCTATATCGTGAATTTCGATTCCTTCATAGCTATATTGGGGATGTTTGGTTCTGGCAATAATCATTTTCGGATAAGCGTCTCGAATCTGAAGCAGAGGAGAGCATTCTCTCTCAAATGTTTCCTGCCCGGAAATGTTGTCGCTGACCTGAATATAAATCTTTTCGCTACCTCTCTGAGCAACAAAGTCGATTTCCTTTTGATAGAGCTTGCCGACATAGACATCATATCCACGGCGAAGAAGCTCGATACAAACAACGTTTTCATATACTCTGCCATAGTCTATATTTCTGCTTCCCAGTATTGCATATCGAATACCGCTGTCACACAAATAGAACTTTTCAGAGCTTTCAAGGTATTTCTTACCTCGGATGTCATATCTCTTAATATCATAAAATACAAAAGCATTGCACAAATACTTAATGTACTTGCCGACGGTTACATGATTGGTTGGAGTCTCATTTGCTGTCAGTAGCTGACTGACCTTATTCGGAGAAGTCAGGTTGCTGATATTATCCATAAGGAACTCGCTCAGACGTTGTAAAACCAAAGTGTCCGGGAGAGTATATTTCTGTACCAAATCCCTTGTAACAATCGTTTCGTAGACCTCTTTGATATAGTTTGTTCTGTCTTTTTCGGTTCTATAAGCATAGGAACCTGCTAAACCGCCCTTGATAGCGTACTCATCAAAGAGCTTATCTTTGTCACTAATATCATCATAATACTGGCAATATTCCTGGAAGCTGAAAGGAAACACATGAATTTCAATATAGCGTCCGGTAAACAGAGTTGCCAGATCTGCACTCAACAGGAAAGCATTAGAGCCTGTTACATAGATGTCGTATTTTCCCTTAGAGTACAGGCTATTGATTGCCAACTCAAACTTGGGACACATCTGAACCTCGTCTACAAACAGGTAGTTCGTTTTTCCTTCCTGATAATGTTCTTCCACATAGGCGTGTAAGGCATGGTATTCCTTGATTTCTTCATACGCCAAATCCATGAAGTCGATGAAGATAATATTGATGTTTTCAAAATTGCTTTTCAGATACGCAATATACGCCTGCATCAATTTGGACTTACCAGATCGACGAATGCCCGTGATGATCTTGATGTCAGGAGTACCATTCAGTTCAATGATTCTATCGAGATATTTTGCTCTCGTGATTGTTTTCATATAGTCACCCGCTTTCAAAAATTGAAGTTTTTTCATTTCTCGAAACCGCTTCGCTGTACTTATTATACTGTCTGCTAATAGTATATGCAAGATGTCACTTTCAAAAACGCAAATTTTTTTATTTTTTGAAAGCGGAAACTATGTAAAGGCAACCCGAAGGCTGCCCCAGGCATCAAGCCTATCCTGTTTACACAGGTTCATTATCATCTTCATCGACGGAGCTATCTTCATCGTCGTCCTCAAACTCCGGATCGTACCCATAGTCCTCGTCATCGTCCACATAATCAGCATCTGGGTCAGGCTTTGCCGCTTCCTGTGCCTTCTTCTTTTCCTGGACTTTCTTAAATACGAAGAATCCACCACCACAGGCAAGCACAATCAGAGTAAGAATCGCCGGGAGCATATTTGTGGATTTCGGCTTTTCCTCCGGTGTCGGTTCTGTAATTTCAGGAACTGTTTCAACTACTTCCGGCTTTGTTTCCTCAACCGGCTTGGTGAACTCTGCAACTTCTTCCTCGTCCATCAGCTTGAGCAGGTCGGCTTCATCCACCTGATTCAGAAAATGCACGGTTTCCTCGCCCTTATCATCACGGTCAATGATGATATAGAAGTAGTTTCCGTTTTTGGTTACAGCGGTAATGAACTGCTTTCCGCTTTTCGTAGGCGAGCCAGCGTCATCAACCAAAGTCAGATTGCCGTCGGGAGTAAGCGGTAGCATCGGCTCCTCCGGCTCTGTTTCGGGAACTTTTTCTTCGACCGCAGGTTCTTCAGTCGCTACGCTTTCATCTACATAGGCAAATGCCGTTGTAGAAAACACGCCAAAACACATTGCACACGCCAGCAATGCGGCTCCAATTTTCTTAAATCTCATTCTGCGTTTCCTCCTCATTCATAGTATTGATCGTATCAGGCTTCGGAGCCATATCCGCAGCAAACATACGGAGCAGCTCGGAAAGCTGTTCGGGATTCAGGTTCGCAGCATGAACCATCTCATGGATTTCGGAATTTTCCTCCTCACGGTATCTGCGTTCCAGGTCTTTCACCTTAGCATCCCATTCTGCCCGTTTCTTACGGGCTTTTTCAAGGTCTGCACCTATTCTGTCTAACTTGGCACTCAATCGCCATCCCTCCTTTAGTTTCTGATTCTGCCGAAGCAGTAAAAATGCTGTTGCCAGTAATTCGATTCGATAGAAGCGTAGGAAATGGGGTTTCCGCAGTGGATCATCATACCATTGCCAACATAGATACCAACGTGTGATGCACCGGAGGTATCATAAGTGCCTTGGAAGAAAATCAAATCTCCCGGTTTGGCAGAGCTTTTCGGGATAATGTCGCATACGCCCATCAAACCGTTTGCGGTCAAACGACCAACACTCCAACCGTTTCCGCAGTGATTGATTACATAGGAAACAAATCCGGAGCAGTCAAAGGAGGTAGACGGGCTGCTGCCGCCCCACACATACGGGTATCCCAGATATTTTTCAGCTTCCCGAATCATATTGGCAAATCTTGTGTCTGTCAGCGCTTCGCCCGGAATATCATAATCGGTGTACTCGCCGCCAGGGGTAGCGTAAATGTCATTTCCGAAAATATCCGGTCTGTTGCCCCTTGTCTGAAGCAAAATTCTATATCGCTCCATATCATCTTCCGACAAGCCGGAATTTGAAATCACACTGTTCAAGCCCTTATTTCTGAGCTTCACATTCAGAATATAATATTCGTAATCTTCTTCCTCTGTTGTTGTCTCTCCCGTTTCGGGATCAGTAGAAGATGTTGTTCGTGTACGAATCTCTACTACTTCCGTCAGGGTCAGCTCATATTGTTGCTCAAATAGCCATTGCAGGGTAGCCTGCACCTCATCTCTGGTGTAATCCTCAAACTTCACCGTCAAATACGCCGCCAGCTCATAAGGATTGTGGTTGATTTCATCAAGGTCATACCGGTACTCGTCATATCCGCTATGAGTACGCTCGATATTATTGATTTTATTGCGGAGCGCAGCTTCCAAAGCCTTGTAATCATTGTCCGCACCAATAATATCTTCCTCTTTTGCAGTAAAAGAAGTTCCCAGAATGATCTGTGTGCCGCCTTGGAACATAGCCGAACAAGACGAGAACATCCCTGAGAGTATCATAAAAAGCAGTCCGGCAATCAAAACAAACAGAATCGTTTTAGAGTGTGTGGTGCAGAACTCCGTTACTCTTTCTGTGATGTTCTTGGCTCCCTGAGCTGCTTTGCCCGTTGCCTTGCCTGCACCCTTAGATGCAGAAGCCGTTGTCGAAGCGGTATTCTTACCGGCTTTGGCGGCAGCATATTCTTTCTTGATTGCCCTTTTCTGTTGCCAACGGGAAAAGGGATTGGAACCGGCATCGGGGTTGTCCTTTTTGAACTTCTCATACAGGGCATTTACATTTGCTTTATCTGACTTCTCAACCAGCTTTTCCGCCTTGTCGTAGGCTTTCAGCTTGTGACTGTAAACGGCATGATCGACGGTATAGACAGTGGATTCAACAGCCTTGGTCGTTTCCTGCACAGCCTGAACGCCGATATTATCATCCTCATATTCTGACACCGCCCGATGTGCTTTGGATGTGAGCGTGACTGCGGCACCACGGCTTGCCATGTGCTTTGCCACAGATGGGCGCTCGATTTCCGTAAACTCCGCTTTTTCAAAACGGAGCTTTGCTTTACGGGAACCGGCTGCATCTGTTTCCAGCTTTAGCTTCGGCTTTGCCTTTTTAGAAGCCAATTTGTCTGCCGCTTTTTCAGCCCTATCAACCGCCTTATCTGCACGGTCGGCAGCTTTCTTCACATGAGAATCTGCAAGGTCATCTTCGGTAAAACGGAGTCGTGTAGGTCTTTTCGCCATACATTACGCCTCCTTTTCCTGTGCCACCTCGTTTAACTTCGTGGTCATAATGCGATACAGTTCCAGATCTGTCGGGAATCGGTCAATGAACGGCAGAATCACATTGCCATAGAACAGAAGTCCTTCGCCCTCACCGGAGTTGGTTACATAGGACAGCTGATGCGGCGAAATGTTCAACCGCTGTGCCAGAATACTTCGGTCATCGCTTGCCTGATTCAGCATATAGATGAAATCAGAGTTTTCGAGGATGTTGGCAATCTCCGGGGAACGAAGCAGGTCTTTGACATTCTGAGTAATACCGGTCGGCAAGCCGCCCCATTTACGGAATCGCTTCCAGATTTCTACGGAATAGGTTGCCGTCTGTTCTTCCTTCAGAAGCAGATGGAACTCGTCAATATAATATCTGGTCGATTTACCGGCAGAACGGTTGGCAGTTACACGCCCCCAGACCTGATCCTGAACGATCAGCATACCGATTTTTTTCAGCTGATTGCCCAGCTCCTTAATGTCGAAGCACACCAGACGATTCTGAATATCCACATTGGTTCTGTTGTTAAACAGTTTCAGAGAACCCTTAACATAGATTTCCAAGGCGGTCGCTACATGGTGGGCTTCCTTTTCGTCCTGTTTCAGAAGGGCATCATACAAATCCTCAAGGATCGGCATATTCTCAGGGGCAGGATTGTCGAAATATCTCTGGTAAATCTGATGCACACAACGGTCGATAACCGTCTTTTCGATAGGCTGCAAGCCATCCTTACTGCCCATAATCAACTCACAGAGGGACAGGATAAAATCAGCTTTCAGTGCTACCGGGTTGTCATCCTCAGAGTAGTTCAGGTTGATGTCCATAGGGTTGATATAGTTGGTACTGGAGGAGCTGATTTTTACCACCTGACCATTGAACTTGTGAACCAGAGCCGCATATTCCGCTTCGGGGTCGCAGATGATAATATCGTCATCCGTAACCAGGAACGCATTGGTGATTTCACGCTTTGCGGAAAAGGATTTACCGGAACCGGGAGTACCCAGAATCAGTCCGTTGGGGTTCTTGAGCTTCTTTCTGTCCACCATGATAAGGTTGTTCGACAGAGCATTCAGCCCGTAATAGAGCGTTTCTCCACCATTCTGGAACAGCTCCTGCGTGGTGAAAGGCACAAAAATAGCCGTGGAACTGGTAGTCAGGCCACGACGAATCTCAATCAGGTTTTGTGCCAAAGGCAGGCTGCTCATCAGTCCGGATTCCTGCTGAAAATCCAAACGACGCAGATTGCAGTTATGCTTCTGGGCGATGCTCTGTGCCTGGAACACATTGTTCTCCAGTTCCTGCTCGGTGCGCCCGGTGTTCAGCACCAGAAATGTCACCATGAACATTCGCTCATTCTGGCTCTGCAATTCTTTCAGAAGTGACTTCGCATCTTTACCATAGGTAACAAGGTCAGATGGGATAATGTCCATGTCATAGCCAGAACGCACAGCCTTTTTCTGTTCCTCGATTTTGGAACGGTCAAGCTCGGTGATGATTCTCTTGATGGTCTTAATCGCCGCAGTCTGGTCAACCGACTGGATGTGCATGGTCACGATCTGCGTGGATTCCATATCCAGAAAATCCGCCAGCATACGATCAGACAGGTCTGATGCCGTAATTGCCAGATAAGACATCGAACCGAAGATACTGCCCATCTGGAAGGTGCGGTTGGTCTTAAAGGCAAACGCCGTCGGAGCAATGAAGTCCTTTACGGACAGCCCGGATTCCACAAGATACTTCCAATCGAAGAAGAACTTATCATTATCACCCATGTGGAACATAGAGTGCATCAGATGCAGCCGCTCTTTGCCGTTCATGGTAGTGGCAATGACACCCAAACGCCGAAAGTTATTGAGCAGATCGTTTTCGATATGGTTGAGTCTCGGCTTTGCCTGCCGCATGGATTCGGCTTCAATGCCGAATGTCAGGTACTTGGTTTTGGTCAAGCCGTTGTTGCCCTGCGCCAACTGCTTTTTCAGCATCTGGCTATACTCGGCACGGACGGGATTGAAGCTGTCCTTCTTGAACGGGATACGGATACTCTTTTCAAAGCTTTCAGCATCGGTACTCAGGTTCATAAAGGAAAGCTCAAAGTGAATGGAGCTGTCAAAGAAATTCAGGAAACTGCACCACTCATCGAAGATGGCAGTCTTATCTTCCTGCTGTGCCAGCTGATAGTTGATGTCCTGAAACTGAATGGTCTTGGTGTAATAACTGTCAGTGACACGGCAGATGCCATCCGGGAACATTCTCTGAAAGGGAATGGACTGCTGTGCAGTCTGCGGAATACCGTTGTCCTTCTTTGCCCGTTCCACAACAGCTTTAATTTCTCGCTGCTGCTTCCGATTCAGATTTGCAGGCATTTTGATGTTTCTTGCCTGTGGCTTCTTTTTGAAAAACAATTCGTTCAACCTCCTTTTCCAGTTTGTACTGACGCATCAAAGCGTCATAATAGTTGTCCGTCTGATAAGGGCGAACCTTGGGACGAACGAATTTGGTCTGAATGAAGTGTTCTACAACCACTTCCAACGGCTGACTATCCTTTTCATACATTGCCAGAAAGAACAACGGTAACATGACGATCATCATGGACAGTGCTGCAAGGCTCACATTTCCGGTTGCTTTGACCAGAAAGAAAATCGGCACTCCGATGAGCGCCGCCGCACCAAAGCAAAGTAACTGCCGTTTCGTCAGATTGAAGAACACTTTTGTTTTTACCCTCGTCAGGTCACGAGGTACGGGAATATACGCTGCCAAACAATTTCCTCCTTCCCTTAGTGAGCGCTGAATACACCCTTCGCAAGCGAACCAGTCTTAAACAGGGTGAAGCACAAAAGGACGGTGTAGCCCATAACACCCCAGATAGAACCGATGATGTCATCACTGAATGCGATAGACTGAATCAGCACCGCATAAATGCCCACGCAGATCATAATCAGGAATCCCTGGAATCCGATTGCAAACAGCGAACGCAGATAATTCTGTCCGATATTGCTCTGTTCTCTGTTTCCAAAAGTGGAAAGCGGAATCGGGGCAAGGCTGACCATCAGATAAATTTCAATCATTCGACCGTAGACGATCACAAAGATGATGATTGCCAAAGCGGACATCGTGACCTGCACGATAAAGGATTGCAGGAACAAGCCGAGCAAAGGACCCAAATCCATTGCCATCAGCGTTTCTTCCATTGTTTCCAATGCCGAAGCATCTATGGCAGTATTTCCGGATATGATACCGGCGCTTGCGTTTATAACGTGCTGTGTCACATCAAACACAGCCATCGTGATATTGAATGTGTTTGTGATTAACATGACCGCAACAAAAGTCTTGAACACCCATTTGAAGAAGATCCAGGTTTCAAAATTTGCCAGATTGTTGTGGTCAATAATCATCTGAATTAGCTCATAACAGGCAATGAAGGTCAGAATCAAGCCTGCGATTGGGATAATCACTGACTCGGAGATGTTTCGTACCATGGCAAAGACACCCGGCGAAAAATTCGCCGGGGTCATGCCAACGGAGGTTGCTATCTCGCCAACCTGGTTGTTGACGGACTCAAACATCCCCGACAGATTTCCCATAATAGCTGAAACGAGCATTTCTTTCAGCCAGTCTGTGATCTGTTGGAGTATGCTGTCCAAAGGCGATTACCTCCTTGTTTTGTGATTAACCGAACAGTCCGGAGAGCAGAGGTACAAGGGTGGTGCCGATGAGGGCAACACCGCCGCCAGCCATGAGCTGCTTCATGCCCTGGGACTTTGCTTATGTGTGATAAAGAAGTAATAGAAGTGTAAAAAATTTTGCCGTTCCTATCCGGCACATGAGGTATGTCGGATAGGTCGGGCGGTTAGGTGTCGGGCAGTTCTACCTTGCCGACAAAAGAATAATAGATTTCGATTTCCTGTCTGCGTAACTTGCCCCGGCGTTTCCCGTCAAGGGCAACGCTTTCATGGACAACGATTTTCTCCACAAACTCCCGCAGCAGAGTAGGGGTAAGTTCTTCAATGGTAGTGTGCCTGCGTACCACATTCATAAACTTTTCAGCGTTTGCGGTGGCTTCCTGCGCTTTGGAAAGTTCTTCCCGCAGTCTGGCGGCACGTTCTTTCAGTTCTTTCTGCTCGGCTTCATAGTCTGCCGACAGCTCTGTGAAACGCTCGTCCGATATGCGCCCGGTTACGCTGTCCTCATACAGCCGCTTGAAGATAGCAGATAACTCGGCTATGCGTTTCTCGGCGGCTTCCAGCTCCTTTTTCTTGGCGGCGTTCCTGCGTCTGTCCCCGTCCTCATTCTGCTCGATTAAAAGCTTCATAAACCGGGCTTCATGCTTTGCCGCATAGCTGGTAACTTTCCGCAGATTGGAGAGTACGCCAGCGGTCAAGAGGTCAGTGCGGATAAAGTGCGCTGTGCAGTCGGCGGTGCGTTTCTTGTAGCTTCCGCAGATATAACAGTCCTGCTTGCGCTTGTCCGTCTGGTATCGCTGCTGGTACATGACGCTGCCGCAGTCGGCACAAAAGAGTATGCCGGAGAACAAGCCCACTTCGTCATAACGGTTGGGGCGTTTGCGCTGCTTGCGTAACTCCTGCACCCGTTCCCACGTTTCCCGGTCAATGATAGGCTCATGGTGGTTCTCAAAAACCGCCTGCTTTTCCGGGGGATTTTCTATGCTGTGTTTCAGCTTGTAGGACGGCTTCTCGGTCTTAAAGTTTACCAGACAGCCCGTATATTCCCGGTTTTCCAGCAGATGAACCACGGTATTGGTCGCCCACTTGCACTCATAGCCGGGGTGGTAGCGGCGGGTGCTGCCCGTCCTGCGGTATTCCAGCGTCCCCGGCGTGGGGATTTGCTGCTCGGTCAGCATACGGGCTATCTTGGTCGGACCGTTCCCGGCAAGGCAAAGGCTGTAAATCTGCCGTACCACCGGGGCGGCTTCCTCGTCAATGATAAAGTTTTCGTCCTCGTCCATGAGGTAGCCATAGACGGGCTTGCTTGTGATGGGCTTTCCGCTCATGCCCTTAGAGCGTTTTACTGCCTTGATTTTCTTGCTCGTATCTCTCACCAGCCATTCGTTAAAAATGTTCCGCAGCGGGGCAAAATCATTTTCCCCCTGTGCGCTGTCCACTCCGTCATTGATAGCGATGAAGCGGACACCTTTCTGTGGGAAAATCATTTCTGTGTACATTCCCACCTGTAAGTAGTTTCGCCCTAACCTCGACATATCCTTGACGATAACTGTCCCGACTTTCCCTGCTTCAATGTCTGCAAGCATGGCTTGAAATCCGGGTCTTTGAAAGTTCGCACCGGAATAACCGTCGTCGGTGTACCAGCGCAGATTAGAAAATCCATTCTGTTTGGCATAGGTTTCCAAAATCCTCTTTTGGTTGGAAATGGAATTGCTCTCGCCTTGCAGCTCGTCCTCATGGGACAGTCTTGGGTAAAGGGCGGTAATGAGTTGCTGGGTGGTCTGTCTTAACATAAATTCCTCCGTTTCCGACAGCCAGCCCCACTATTCCGTACCTTGATTGTACCACATGGGGCGGCTGTCTGTATAGCGGCAAAAGCGTCAAATCTGCTTCTTTACGGTCGGTAAAAATGACGGTTTTTCAATCAGGCTTATCACAGGTCAAATATCCGGCGGCGGCTTCTGCTTCCAGCACTTTCATCATCTTGTCAGCGGCGGTGTCGGTCGCCCCCTCCTTGAAAAAGCCAGACACCACAAGGATTGTGTTGCCTATCCTCGTTTCGGTCACGCAGTCCGGGCGGCGGGCAGGGCGTTTGTTTCTCTGGGTGTCGGTCATAGGCAAATCTCCTTTCCGGCAAGCAGCCGTTTCAGCTGTTCCATTTTTCCCTGTGCGGCGGCTTTCCTCAAATTCTCCCCGGTAAAGCAGAGAGGGGAACACATTTCAAGCAGGCGGTCATAAATCCGGGCGTGGGCGGTGTCCTCCGGGTGCTGCAATTCCTCCAGCGTGAGGTTGGTCGTCACAATCAGCGGCTTCCTGCTCCGGTAGCGGCTGTCAATCACATTGTAGACCTGTTCCAGACCGTATTCTGTGCCACGCTCCATTCCAAAATCGTCAATGATGAGCAGGGGGAAGCTGCAAAGGCGGGAAATATATTCGTTCCTGCCCGCAAAGCTGGCGGCAAGGTCGTTTAATATTGCTGCAAAGTTTGTCATGCACACCGGGACTTCCTGCTCCATGAGGGCGTTTGCAATACACCCGGCAAAATAGCTTTTCCCAGTGCCTACCCTGCCCCACAAGAGCAGCCCGTAGTTCCCGTCCTTTATCTGTTCCCAGCGTGCCACATATCCGGCGGCGTTCTTCATCTGCGGGCAGCTGCCGTTATCGTTGGCAAATGTCCAGTCCTGCATGGTCTTGTCTGTAAAGCCCTGCCGTTTCAGCCGTTCCACCGTTTCAAGGTGGCTGCGCCGCTTCTCGGCGGCTTCCCGTTCCTTACGGGCTGCCCGCTGGCAGTCGCACTCTGACGGGTGGCGGTCACGCCCGAAAAAGGTCTTGCCCTCCGGGAAATAGGCTTCTTTGGGTTTCCGGCATTTGCCGCAGTATAAAAGCCCGTCCTCCCCGGTGTAATCCTCCGGCTCGGCTGTGGTGTCGGTCATAGGCAGTATGGTGTTGTGGATTGTATCGGTCATAGGCTTTCTCCCTCCTTGAATGAATAGTCCGGTATGCCTTTCTTTGGCTTCTCTTTGGCAGCGTCCTCCTGCGCCCACTTGTAAATGGTGGCTGCATGGCTCTGGTACTGCTTCCCGGTGGAAGCGATGTGGCAGGAAAGGCGGTCAAGGTAATACTCCCACTTGCCGGGGAAGTCCTGTTCCAGCTCCAAAAGTTCTGTGTCAGAAAGAAATACATTTTTATATCTGCCATAAGCGGCGGGGGGCTGCCCCTCACTCGCTCCTTTTGTTTGGCTCTCTATTAGGTTGTTTATATTAGTTTGGTTAGGGGACGGTTTTCCGACCGTCATAAGGTCAGTTTTCCGGCTGTCAGTTGGTCGGTTTCCCGCCCTTATGAGGGGCGGTTTTCCGTCCGTCAGTTGGTCGGAAAACTGTACCACTGGGATAGGCGGCACTTTCACATACAGACGGTTGGCGGCAGAAAAGCCCGTCCGTCTGCGTTCCAGCAGCCCGGCAGCGTCCAGTTCGTTCAGTGCGCCCTTTATGGTGGTGCAGCCTTTATCCAGCATTTCCGCTATCTCTGCTATGGGGTAGACAATGTATGTCCGTCCCTCGCTGTCCTGCCAGCCGTTCTTCTGCGAAAGGGTGGAACGGTCTAACAGCAGCGCATATAACTCTCTTGCGGTGTGGGATAGGTCTGTTTCCAGCAGGAAACGGGGGTAAGGCAGGTAAGCGGGCAGCTCCGTTCCTGCGGTCATATAATCAGCGATAGGGTTCACCTCCTTGTGGTGTCTGTCTGTGGGTTCTGTTACGCTTTTAGGGGGCGTTTTTAAGGGAAAAGGATAAATGTATCACGCACCCTTTGACACCCTCCAAAAAAGCCTTGATTTATGCGGGTTTGAAATGCCCTAAAGCGTGACATTTCTCCCTTTGTTTCCGCTTCCGTTTGGCGGCGTTTATCCGCTTCATGCGTCCGGCGCAGTCCGGGCAGTATTTCCCCCGGTTGGATTTTGGGAAGAAGAACGCCCCGCAGACAGCGCAGCGTTTCCGGCTTCCCCGGCGCAAGAGGGCGGCTTCCAGTGCTTCATCAAGGGGCAGGACAGCGGCGGTAAACCAGCGGCAGAGCAGCGAATAGCTGATACTCTGTACACACACGCAAGGCTCGCCGTCCTCCAACAGCAGGCAGTTCCCGCTGTCATAGTTGCAGCACTCATGCACAAGGCGGCGGGCTGCCCGGTACTGGCGGTAGTCCATGCGGGGGATATTACCGTTCATGGCTCTGCTCCTTTCTGCGCTGCGGCTCGCTCCGGCGTAAAATCTGGTCGATATTGCCCTTGACAGTCTGCAAGCGGCGGTACTCCTCCCGTTTTGCCCGGTAATCGTTGTAGCCGCTGTTTTTCTCTTTGATAAGGCTTTCAATCTCTGCTTGCAGGGATTTATAGCTCGGCAGCTTGGAAATGCCGTTCTCCCTGAAATAGCGGGCGGCTGCGTCTGCTATGATAAAGTCACTTTCATGCTTCTGACGGTAGGCTGCTTTTGCTTTGGCGTTTTTCTGCTGTTTCAGCCCGTCCCGGACAGGGCGGGTCTTGGAATAGGCAAGCACCTGCCGTTGCAGCTCCTTTTTCCCGTTCAGCGTCTTTTCCACCTGCTTCAACCACGCAAGGCTTTCCTGCATGGCGGCATAGGCGGCAGAACAGGCTTCGTCCAGTTCCTCCGGGGAGGAAAAGCCGTACTGCTGATAGGCGGTAACGGTAGCTGCCATTTGCTTTAGGTTGTGCTTTGCCGCCCAGCGGTCATAGCCCACGCCCTTGCCCTCGGCTCGCTTGGCTTCCCGGTCAACCATGCGCTGCAAGGTGTTGTCTGCCGGGGTGGTTTTTGCAGCTTTTTCCCCTTGTAACGGCTTTTTAACTGCGGCAGGGTATTCGGGTATGGCTTTGGTCTGTTCGGCAGCTCTGTGGGCGTTCTGCGTGAGCAGGGCAAGGACAGCAGCCTTGTCAAAATCGTCCCCCAGCTTTCGGGCTGTGATAGGCTTTGTCCTGTCCGGCGTGAGGTAGGAAAGCCGCCCCCGGCTCTCCTTGACGGTCACACCCTCCCGCAGCAAAAGGGAAGAAAACTCGTCAAAGCTGCCAGCTTGGGAAAGTGCCTGCCGTATCGTCC
Organism: Butyricicoccus sp. AM78-15b2TA; assembly: GCF_027665985.1. Classification (NCBI taxonomy): domain Bacteria; kingdom Bacillati; phylum Bacillota; class Clostridia; order Eubacteriales; family Butyricicoccaceae; genus Butyricicoccus; species Butyricicoccus sp. AM78-15b2TA. Next base: position 2,817 of record NZ_JAQEHY010000014.1, on the reverse strand, counting down.
GGCGCAGCTTCGCCTTGTCCGTTTCAAACTTGGTGGGCTTGGTCGGCTGTCCGGCGGCTTCTCTGGCGGCGTTCTCTTTGTCAAGGGCAAGCTGCCCTTTCTTTGCCGCCCAGTATTCCCGTTCGGTTATCCGTTCCTTGCTGCCGTTCAAGAGGTCGATTTGGTAAAGCCCCTCCCGGTGGCACATTTCCATGACTTCGCTCTTGAAATATTCCATAGCGGCGTTGGTGCAGCGGTGCTTGCAGCCCTCCAGCGTGTCGGCTGGTCTGTCCATGTAGGGCAGAAGCGGGACTTCGTAAATCCGCAGGGAGTTGATGACGATATGCACATGGATATTCCCGCTGTGGTTATGCCCGTCCGGGTGGGTGCAGATTAGGGCTTGGTGTCCGGGGAAATGCTCCTTGCAGAACTGCTCGCCCAGCTCCTGCGCCCGGTCTACGGTCAAGCCGTTGTCTGTCCCGTCCCGTGGGTCAAAGCTGATGATATAGTGGTGGCTTTTCACATCTTCCCGTTTTTGGTTTTTCTCATAGCGGAGATTGGCTCGCATACAGGCAACAGCGAAATCCTCGCCCCCGCAGTTGAGGGAAGAAATGCGGTAATCCTCCCTCGGTATCAGCCGCCCGTTTTCATCAAGGGTGGCTTTCATGGTAAACTCGTCATGCTCAAATGTGAGATAGGCTTCCGCTGCGCCATAGTCGGCGTTTTTAGAGCTGATATGTTTGAATGTTGCCAACAGCGTCACCCACTTTCTGCAAGACTTCAAACTTTAGGGCAGCAAGGTCGGAAACCGCCGCCCGTACCTCCCCGGCAAGCTGCGGATAGGGACTGTGCCACTCGTTCAGCGTCCGGGCTATCTGGTTTAAGTTGCCGCCGATCCTCCCGTATTCGGCGGTCAGCTTCCCGACAGCGGCAAGCAGCTCGTCATTGATGGGGGAAACGGTTATGATGGGGCGTATGGCTGCCCCGGTTATGGCTTGCCGGATAAACTCGGCTTGGCTCATGTGGTAAGCAGAAAGCCGCTGGGCAAACTCGGCGTATTCTTCCTCGGTCATGCGTGTTTTGACTACCCGGCTGCGGTGCGGCGTGTTGTATCGTTTCATAGGTGGTTGACCTCCTTTCTGTGCGTGGTGTCCTCTCACTAATAGGAGAAAAACAGGGTGTGAAGCGGAACTGTTTTTGAAAAATCCGAAAAATATTTTGAGGGGTTTTTCAGCGGCGCAAGCCGCATAAGCAGGGTTTGGGGAAGGCACTCCCCAACAAGATTCCCGCAGGGGCAAAATGAGCGATAAGCGAATTTTGGCACCTCGGTAGAATCTTGCTCTAAGAAACTGCCGGCCTGCCGTTCACTTGCTACTGCCACTTTTTCAGAAAATCTATAACCAGCTTTTTTTATAAAAGGCTGCGGGCTGGCGTTTTTCCCTTACTCCCTACAAACCACAAAAGAGCAGAATGGACGGACTTTCCGGCAAGAACTTTTCCGGCGGCTCGGTCTTTCCCGACAATAAGGCGTTTCGGAAGCTGCGTTTTGCCCGCTGTCTGAAAAAAATGGCAGCCTTTTTTGGTTTCACTGTCTAATACGGAACTTTTGGAAATTTGCCAAAAATGGACGCAAAAAAAGCAGCAAATCTTTTTCGGATTTACTGCTTCATGTGCCGCTGCGGTGCGGCGGGATGGATATTCAGTTGAAATAAAAGAGGATGGTGGTACTTTAGTCTATCGACTCTTTACTAACTATTAGGTAATCTTGAAAGATTTTCCTTGAATTTATCTAAAGAATGTTCATTGTTTCCCGCAAAAATAAGTGGAATTGTATATTCATATGATATGCCATTTTCATAGTCCGATAATTGTATTTTTATAGTATCATCCCTCTCATCTTTAGGTGCTATATATATGAATGAATTTTTATTTATATCAGATATTTTCCCTTTTTCAGAAGAAACAGTATAACCCCAGTCTGTTAAATTTGTCTTTATTGTAACTTCTGTTTCTGTTTCTTTTCTAGTCTGCAATGCTGTTTTATCGATTTGGATATCAAAAGGAGTCGAACCTAACAATTCACTGTTTATATTTACAAGTTCTTCTCCATTTGTTTTAGAAATATTAGATTCATCTTCATAATTTTGTTGAGATTCATCTTTTGGTGTTTCTCTGTTACATCCTAATAAAAAGCATAAAATAATTAGTACTAATACAGAAAGTTGTTTTTTTTGCATTTATTTCTCCTTTCATATTATCAAAGAAAGCACTGAGAGTACTTTCAAGAAATTATGAAATATTCTCAATGCTTTCTATTTTTTGATTATAAACTTGCCGGTAATGATACTATGTTAATTTATCTCTTTCGCGTAACCTTTGTTGCAATATACACATGCACCATTCACCCATTTGTGAGACATTTCAATCGTCTCAACTTCATAAATGCTTACTTCTCCACAAATTAAACATTGTTTGTAATTATATACATGACGTGTCGCACATTTATCCCAGTCATCATATATACCAGGCATTTCATCTTCATATCCATAGTACTGGGGAGAACCTCAACTATGAGTATGAGCGGCAAATACAGTCATTGGAGCAGCTACAATTCCAGCTACTACTGAAAGTGCTAAAATAGATTTTCTTAAATTCATAAGTTCCTCCCTTTCCTTAAAAATACATAGCTCTTTGTTACATTGTCATTTTAACATAATAATTGGTAAAATGCAATAATTTATTTTCTATTTACGAGAAAATACTGTGCATATTATCTTATTTAGGAATAGTTAAGGCGGCTACCTAAATCTTTTTATTACTTTACCGCACATGAGCATT
>NZ_JAQEHY010000013.1:81129-88383 GCF_027665985.1 Butyricicoccus sp. AM78-15b2TA | reverse complement strand
TCCGGCGTATGGGTATTCTGTGAGCAGCGCCAGGGCGAGCTGCAGCCGACCGTGCTCGAGCTGATCTCTGAGGCACGCAAGCTGGCAGACGACATGGGCACTGAAGTTTGCGGCCTGCTGCTTGGCGGCAAGGGCGTAGGCGAGAAGATGGCAAAGGAACTGGGCGCTTACGGCGCTGACAAGGTTCTGGTTTGCGAGAGCGACCTGCTCGATACCTACACCACCGATGCATATGCAAAGGTTCTGTGCGACACCGTTATGGCTAAGAAGCCGGAGATCCTGCTGATCGCCGCTACCAACATTGGCCGTGACCTCGGCCCGCGCTGCGCAGCTCGTCTGCACACCGGTCTGACCGCAGACTGCACCCACCTCGACGTAGACGTAGAGAAGTACGCTGCATTCCTGCAGGATGCTTCCACTCTGCCGCAGGCTCAGATCGATGCGCTGAACCGCGAGGACCGCAACCTGAAGATGACCCGTCCGGCATTCGGCGGTCACCTGATGGCTACCATTATCTGCCCGCGCTTCCGTCCGCAGATGGCTACCGTTCGTCCGGGCGTACTGAAGAAGGGCGAGTACAACGAGGCTAAGGCTAACGCAGTAGTTGTTGAGCCGGTAGCTTTCGAGCTGTCCGAGGCTGACATCAAGACCAAGGTTCTCGAGGTCGTTAAGGAAGCTAAGGAGCTGGTTGACCTGACCGGCGCTGAGGTAGTTGTATCTGTAGGCCGTGGTATCTCCAAGGACGTTGAGACCGGCATCAAGCTGGCTGAAGAGCTGGCTGGCCTGTTCGGCGGCGTTGTTGGTGGTTCCCGTGCTGCTATCGACTCCGGCTGGCTGTCTGCTGACCACCAGGTTGGTCAGACCGGCAAGACCGTACATCCGAAGCTGTACGTTGCTCTGGGCATTTCCGGTGCTATCCAGCATAAGGCTGGTATGCAGGATTCCGAGTGCATCGTAGCAGTTAACAAGTCTGATTCCGCTCCGATCTTCGACGTAGCTGACTACGGCATCTGCGGCGACCTGTTTAAGGTTGTTCCGATGATGATCGACGCAATCAAGGCTGCTAAGGAGTCCAAGTAATCAACTGAATATCGTTCAGATTTGATAGAAAAGCCTCTGTCCGATGGACAGAGGCTTTTTTGTGCTGTTTGGGTTCATTGTTCGGCGCCTACACTGGGATACTCAGGGTCGCGGTCAAGATAATATTCGACATGGTAAATCCCGTAATAGTCGTTTACGATTTTGCGGACATCTTCGACGTATTGATTTGTGGATGTGTCGCTGTATACGCCACGCAGTGTTTTATACGGGTTTTGCTCGAAAGTGGTGATATAGTCCTTGGTTGCAGCCGGAAAATAAAGCGATTGCTTGTAATGACCCGGCATGTGTGCCCCCTTGGATGCCATAAATGCAACACACTCCTTGTCTGGCAGGTCGGACAGCCGGATTCCGGTCTGCATATATTCCGAAACCGGCGGCGTGTTTTTGACCGTTACAGCCATAATCGCAATGGTAGCGAACAGCAGGACGAAAAGTGCTTTGATTCGTGCGCTTAACATGGTATCACCGCCTTGTCTGATATATATTTTATTATACTGTAAATCGGTTCGTCCTGAAAGTATAAATTTAGAGAAAACGATACCGTATCAAACGGTTTGCACAGACCACATCGTAGGGGAGCACGATTGCAAAGGATTCAGAAGGCATAATTGTTACGCTCATTATCCATTATCAATTCTGCACAAAAAAAGAGGTACGATTCTTACGAATCGTACCTCTTTCGCTATCCAGATAAGGATTATTCGTCCTTATTTTCGTTTTCTGCCGGAGCCTTTGCGTCCTTATGCGTCAGTACCAGCTTGTCGTCGGCGGCATCGAGCGTTACGCTGTCGCCTTTCTTGATCTTGCCCTCAAGGGATTCCTCGGCAACAAGATCCTCGACCTCGTTGGTAACAGCGCGGCGCAGCGGGCGGGCACCGTAAACCGGATCAAAACCAGCCTTGGCAAGGTGCTTCTTGGCAGCCTCGGTCCAATCCATGGTGATCTCCATATCCTGCATGCGGGCAGCAACCTTGCGGAGCATGCCGTCGGCAATCTGTGCAATCTCGTCCTCATTCAGACGGTTGAACACGATGATGTCATCAATACGGTTGAGGAATTCCGGACGAACCGCGGTCTTGAGTTCCGCCATAACGTCGGCCTTGATCTGCTCAAAGGTGCGCTCTGCGGCGTTCTCCGGCTGGCCATCCGCAAAGCCGAGCGACTTGCGGCCGCTGCCGGTGATCTTCTGTGCGCCGATGTTGGAGGTCATGATGATGATGGTATTCTTGAAGTCTACATGGCGGCCCTGACCGTCGGTCAGGATACCATCTTCAAGGATCTGCAGCAGGATGTTGAATACATCCGGGTGCGCCTTCTCGATCTCGTCGAACAGGACAACCGAGTACGGATGACGGCGAACCTTCTCGGACAGCTGGCCGCCCTCATCGTAGCCAACGTATCCCGGAGGCGAACCGATCATACGAGAAACGGCGTGCTTCTCCATATATTCGGACATATCAATGCGGATCATGGCGTTTTCATCACCGAACATCGCTTCGGCCAGTGCCTTGCTCAGCTCGGTCTTGCCGACACCGGTCGGGCCGAGGAACAGGAACGAACCGATCGGGCGCTTCGGGTCGCGCAGGCCGACACGGCTGCGGCGGATTGCCTTAGCAACGGCGGTTACAGCCTCGCTCTGACCGATGACACGCTGATGCAGCGTATCCTCGAGGTGCAGCAGGCGCTGACCCTCGTCCTCGGTCAGCTGAGCAACCGGAACACCGGTCCAGCCGGAGATAACGGCTGCAATATCGTCCTCGGTGACAGCACCGTGCGACTTGGTCTGCTGGTCAGCCCACTCCTTCTTGCGAGCCTCCATCGCTTCGCGCTTGGACTTCTCCTCGTCACGCAGCTTGGCGGCGTTCTCAAAGTCCTGACCCTTGACGGCTTCTTCCTTCTTTGCAGCAACGGCGGCAATTTCGTCCTCGAGCTGCTTCAAATCCGGCGGAGTGGTCAGGCTGGACAGGCGAACGCGGGAGCAGGCCTCATCAATTACGTCGATTGCCTTATCCGGCAGATAACGACCGGTTACATAGCGGACAGACAGCTTGACAGCGGCTTCAATGGCCTCGTCCGGAATCTTGATGCGGTGATGTGCTTCGTACTTGTCGCGCAGCCCCTTCAAAATCTCAACGGCATCCTCGGCGGACGGCTCGTTGATCTGAACAGGCTGGAAACGACGCTCCAGAGCGGCATCCTTCTCAATATTCTTGCGGTACTCGTCAAGCGTGGTTGCACCGATGACCTGTACCTCACCGCGGCTCAGTGCCGGCTTGAGGATATTCGCAGCGTCAGCTGCGCCCTCAGCCGCACCAGCGCCCATCAGCATGTGCATCTCATCAATGAACAGGATGGTGTCCTTCTTGGCGGTCAGCTCTTCGATGACCTTCTTGATGCGCTCCTCGAACTCGCCGCGGTACTTGGTGCCTGCGATCATGCCGGTCAGGTCGAGCGAGATCAGGCGCTTGCCCTTCAGGGTCTCCGGTACGTCGCCGGAAACAATCTTCTGAGCAAGACCCTCAACAACGGCGGTTTTGCCGACGCCCGGATCACCGATCAGCGCCGGGTTGTTCTTGGTGCGGCGGGACAAAATTTGGATGACACGCTGAATCTCCTTGGAGCGGCCGATAACCGGGTCCAGCTTGCCCTCCTTGGCAGCGGCGGTCAGGTCGCGGCCGAACTGGCTGAGCGCGTCCTTGCTGTCAGCGCCGCCGTTTGCAGCAGTGCCAGGCTCGCCGGAAACGCTGTCCTGTACGCCGCCGAGCGCTTCATTCAGCTTCTCGACAAGGATTTGCGGGGTGATCTTCAGATTAGCAAGCGCGGTCAGAGCCACATTCTGGCCTTCGCGCAGGATGCCGAGCAGCAGATGTTCGGTGCCGACATAGCCGGTGCCCATCTCGTTCGCGGACTGTACGGACAGCTCTACAATGCGCTTGGTGCGCGGCGTCATGCCCTGCGGCGCAGTGGAATCCGGGGTGCCGCGGCCGGACAGCTCCTCGATCTGATGAACGAGAGCTTCGTCGGTCACGCCTGCGGCAGTGAGTGCCTTGGCGGCCGGGCCGCCGCCTTCACGCAGCAGGCCGAGCAGCAGGTGCTCCGAGCCAATGTAGCTGTGGCCGAACGAAGCGGCCGCTTCCTGTGCAAGCGTCAGTGCCTGACGGGCACGCTCGGTAAAACGGTTTTGATAGAACATAAATAACACTCCTTTCAGAGTAGGAAAATAGCTTGATTTAGGGGTCAAACGTCCTCGCAGGGGCGCACAGTGTGCGTCCGGATTTCAGCATCGTGGTTGGAGTGGGCGCACACTGTGCGCCCCTGCGGGACAGGTGATTAGTTGAATTGAATAGGCTTTGTCGCTTCACGCAGGATTTCCGCGCGCTTCTTATCGCGGTCCTGCGGCGCGCCGGTCAGCATAGCCGGACGGATGCGCTCCTCCAGTGCGTACAGCTTCTGCGCGTCCATGCCGGACAGGAAACCCATCTGCAGACCGATCAGCACATCGGAAATGCACTGTACGGCTTCGCTCGTGTCGATGAGGTAGGCGCTCTTCATCGTGCCTGCTGCGCGGTAAATGCGGTCGCGCAGTGCGGGTTCATTCTGGCTGCGCACCTGCTCGCGCGCTTTCTTCTCTGCGTCGATGATGGTGGTTGCCGTTTCTACCAGCTTGTCGGTCAGCTCTGCGGCAGACACACCGAGAGTAACCTGATTGGACACCTGATAGAATCCGCCGACCGCCTGCGAGCCTTCGCCGTAGGTGCCGCGAACGGCACAGCCGCGGCTGCCCGCGTAGCCAATGATGCGGTCCATCTGCTCGGTTGCGGTCAGCATCGGCAGATGCAGCATGATGGAGGCGCGGAGACCGGTGCCGATATTAGTCGGGCAGGCAGTCAGGTAGCCGAGGCGCTCGTCATACGAGAACGGCAGCGCCGCTTCGATGAGCGAAGCTACACGGTTTGCGGTTTCGAGACATTCCTTCGGGCAAAGGCCGGTGCCGATGACCTGCAAACGCAGATGATCTTCCTCGCCGACCATGATGGACACGCCACTGTCCTTGGAGACAATCAGCCAGCCGCCGTTCTGCGCCAGCTCGGGGGAGATGAGGTGTTCCTCGACCAACTGAGAGGCTTCTGTCGAACGGGGGATGATCTGCTTCTTGTCAAACTCCGGACCGATGGTCGGGTTTTCTTTCAGTGCAGCGAATACCTTGTCAGCAATTTCACTGTGCTGCTGTTCGGTCAGACGGAACGAATAGCCCTTGATATTTCGTGCAAGGCGGACGCGGCTAGATGCAGCCAGACCGGTAAAGCCGCCGTGAATCTCAAACATACTCATTTCTGTTCACCCTCCATTCTGCGGATCTCATCGCGCAGGCTTGCTGCGCGCTCGTAATCTTCGCTTTCAACTGCCGCTTTCAGCTGTGCCTTGAGGTCAGCCACCGGATCAGCCTTGGGCTGTTCGGGCGCCGCCGGTGCCGTGCCGATATGACGCGTTGCACCGTGAATCTTCTGTACATACGGATTCAGAATATCCGCAAAGGTGGCGTAGCAGTCCGGGCAGCCGACGCGGCCGGTGCGGCGCAGCTCGCTTTCGGTCATGCCGCAGGTCGGGCACTTGCGCTCGGTGCCGAGCATGGTAGCGGTCGGAGCCGCTTCGCCCAGCATGTCATTCCACAGGCTGCCAAAGCCGCCGCCGAGGAACGAATGAAACGGATCGCTCCAGAAGTGGTTCATCGACTGAAATGCGTTTTCAAACGCACCGCCGAGGTTTTCCTTCTGTGCACATTCCGGACACAGGTGCATCTCACGGGTGACACCGTTTACGGTTTCCTTATAATACATGGTAGCTTCATTCTTGCCGCATTTTTCGCATTTCATAAGTCAAAACTCCTCTCTGAGAGATTATATAGTATAATGTAGTGTTTACGAAGAAAAGGGCATCACGTTGTTGCAACGCCCATGACTGCGCATCGGAAAATCGCGGAACGCAGTCTGTCGCGGTCGGTTTTATCAACCTCCGCCAGCGCACCGTCCGAGCAGGCGGACAGCAGCAGCTGACCTTCGCGCTGGGTAAGCAGCTCAGCGGAAACGAGTGCGCGTGTCAGACGCGCCGCGTCGTTCTGGCTCAGCCGTCCGCCGATACCGCGTGCCGCTTCAAGCAGCGTGCGCTGCTTGTCATCCAGCAGACGGATAATGCGGATGAAACCGCCGCCGCCGCGCTGGCTCTCAACCAGATAACCATGCTCCGGTGTGAAGCGGGTCTCTATCACATAATTGATTTGACTCGGTACGCACGAAAACCGGTCAGCAAGGCTTTTGCGCTGCAGCTCAGCAACGCCGCCGCCGTCTGACAGCATCTCACCGATGAAGTCGGCGATCACATCGGACATTTTCATGGTGTTTCACTTCCTTCCGGGGAAGGCACTCACTTATCTGACCTTCCCTGATCATTGTCTATATTGTATATCCGGAGACGTCTAAAATCAAGAGAAAAATTTGACCATTTCTGACTATTAAAGAGAGGTAGATAAGGCTAACCATGGGTTTTCTCACTATATCGCTTTGAATCACGATTTTTCTCGGTTTTTCATAAACTGACCCAAATTGTGTACTATGATAAAAGTTACCAAAGACTAACCACTTGTTTTTGTTGCTTTTTTTAAATCTTGTGGTAAAATGATAATTGTAAAATACATTTGGAGGTGCAATACCAATGGCATATGTTATCGGTGGCGGCTGCATTATGTGCGGCTCTTGCGCTGGCGAGTGCCCGGTTGGCGCTATCGCTGAGGGCGACGGCAAGTACGAGATCAACGCTGACGCATGTGTAGATTGCGGTACCTGCGCAGGTTCCTGCCCGGTAGGCGCTATCTCTCAGGGCTAATTCCTGAACACATATAAAGCGAAGTACAAAACCCTGTTCCGTTCGGAATGGGGTTTTTACTTTTGCCTAAAACAGCAGAGCGGTCGCGCATTCTTGGCACCGAATGGCTGAGGTACGCGAACTGCGTAAGTGTGTTCGTCCTTTTCCGGGCAGCATCTTTTTCTGCACCGGAAAGCCGGGGTGCACGAACTGCGTCAGCGTGTTCGTCCCTAACGGGCGGAGAGTTTTTCGCTGAACCTCAGCAGGGAATTGCGCTCTGCGGAGCGCGGGAGA
>NZ_JAQEHY010000013.1:0-81119 GCF_027665985.1 Butyricicoccus sp. AM78-15b2TA | reverse complement strand
AGAGTGCGGCGCCCGCCGCGGGGGCAAAAAGGAAGGACAACCTGCGGTTTTCCTTCCTCTTTGGACTCCTACCTTTCCCTTGCTTGGTAGTCCGGCGCAGATTGCCAACATGTGACCGCTGCGAAATAGGGGGACGGCAGAGGATTTTTTCTCTGCTACGGACGAACTACCTTCGGAGTCCGTCCTCTTGAGCAACCTGCTCGCAGGGTCAGATACCGTTCTGCTACACATGCGGGTTAATCAACGCAAGGCGCGGCATGACAGTGCCGCGCAAATCCTTGGCACGTTGTACCGCACGGCACCTACGAATTTAGACGTTTGGTACAATTTATCCTCGTAGGTGCTGTCTATCATAACGCGCTTACGAATTGCGCGGCACGGTCATGCCGCGCCTGCGTAGAGTAAACCACCTGTGTAGCAGTAATCTATCTGTGAACTACGAATATTTCACGAAAGACACGCAACGGTAACCCGACTGCCGTTCCCCCATTTCGGAGCGGTCGCCGGTCTCTGGTCTGTGCCAGACCCTCTAAGGGAAAGGGGAGATTCACAAGAGGGTGGAAACCGCAGGTGTCTCCCCTCTTGTGCGCCTGCGCGGCGTTAGCGCACATTTCGTTCGCTTCTCAAGCGGCGACTATATATAATAGGAATAGGCGAAGAAAAAACACTTGAAATTTCCGTGCAATATGATATAATGGAAAAGCTAAAATTTCAATGCCTTGCAAGCTTATGCTCGCAAGGCGTTCTTTTTTTGCCTTGCGGCATAGACGGGGCATAAAAAACAATCCAAGTTAGACGAGTTAGGCTTCCTGCTGGCGTACCCGCTGCAGATCTTTGTGGTTGGTCCGTTCTGCCGATTTGTGTTTTACGGACGCATGGGCGCGCGCACGCATATCTTCGCAGAGGGATAACAGGCGATTTCGGAAGGATTTGCTGGATAATGTCAGAAAATAGCGAAACTGGCAGAGTGCACAGAGATTGAATGCGCTGTTTGGTAATTTCGTTCAAAATCACGGAGCAAAAATTGAAATCTTAGCTGGTTCTTTGCGCGAAAAAGAGTATAATATTCTATGCAAAAGGTTATCACATTAAGAAAGGGTGGGAACAATGTCATATGACTTTCTGTTGACGATTGCGATCATCATGTTGTTCACAAAGGTATTCGGCCTTACTTCGGAGCGCGTGCATATGCCGCAGGTTGTCGGTGCACTGATTGCCGGTGTGCTGGTTGGCCCGAGCTGCCTCGGCTGGGTAGGCGAGACCGATTTTCTGGTAAAGGCCGCTGAGATCGGTGTAATTATCCTGATGTTTAACGCAGGTATGGATACTGATCTGGACGAGCTGAAAACCACCGGTTTTGCGTCCTTCGTTATTGCGCTGATCGGTGTTATCGTGCCGCTGATCGGTGGTGTTGCATGCTATCTGGCGTTCGACAATGATCCGACCGACCCGATGAACATGCTGAAGGCTGCTTTCATCGGTGTCGTTCTGACCGCTACCTCGGTTTCGATCACCGTTGAGACCCTGCGTGAGATGGGCAAGCTGAAAAGTAAAGTCGGTACAGCAATCCTCGGCGCGGCTGTAATCGACGATATCCTCGGTATCGTGGTGCTGACCATTCTGACCGCACTGACTGACCCGTCGGTAAAGCCGATTCTGGTACTCGGCCGCATCGTTGCGTTCTTCGGTTTCGTACTGGTTGTTGGTCTCGTTATGTACCGCGTATTCCTCAAGATGGAGGAGAAGTGGCATCATCATCGCCGTATTGCAATCTATGCGGTAGCATTCGCATTCCTGATGAGCTACGTTGCAGAGCGTTACTTCGGTATTGCAGATATCACCGGTGCATACTTCGCAGGCATCGTAATGTGCCGTCTGTCCTCTGCGCGTGACTACGTTGCAAGCAAGACCAACGTGCTCGGCTACATGCTGTTCTCTCCGCTGTTCTTCGCTTCCATCGGTATTAAGACCAACCTGGAAGGTCTGACCAGCACCATGGCGATCTTCGCAGTGGTACTGACCATCGTTGCAATCCTGACCAAGATCATCGGCTGTGGTCTCGGTGCCCGCGTCATGGGCTTCCAGACCTATGATGCATTCTCCATCGGTCTGGGCATGGTATCTCGCGGTGAGGTTGCACTGATCGTAGCACAGAAGGGCGAGCAGGCCGGTCTGATCGACCCGCACATGTTCCCGCCGATCGTACTGGTCGTTATCGTTACTACGCTGGTAACGCCGATTCTGCTCAAGCTCGGCATGAGTAAGCAGACTCCGGCAAACACGGAGTTCAATGCACAGGAAAAGGTGCAGATGCCCAAGGTAAGCCAGCACTGATTGCTGTCGCGGAACCATGGTTCCGCTGGTACATGCTCCCGGATTTTTGGAATTTGCACGGCAAATTCTATTGAACACGCGCAATGCGCGAAACAACCGTCTGTTTTGAACAGGCGGTTGTTTTTATATGCAAATATCAATTATTCGCTGTATTGAAGCCTTGCGGCAAGTATGCTATAATAGTAGCGTTTAATACTATCTCTTAATGGAGGAAACAACATGAAAGCAACGAAGCTTCTGCCGATTCTGGCGGTCGTGCTGTGCGTTCCGGGGATTGCGCTGCGCGCGCTGCACCTGCTGAACGGTTTTGACGTAAGCACCGGCTTGCCGACGGCAGGCGATAAATGGATCTGGTTCGTGATCGCGCTGTTCGCTATCAGTGCAATCGTATATGCTGTGCTGGCGCTGCCGCTTAAGACGCGCAATAAGGTACCGTTTGAGCAGCTGCTCGGTACGAAGGAGGCGCTGTTCCGCATGGCGGCTGTCGTTGCGGGACTGATTGTAGCGGCGGGCAGTCTGGGTTACCTGTATCTGACCATCACCACAGCAGAGCAGGACGCGGCTGCATGGGCACGCGTTCTGGAGATCGTCTACGCGATCATGGGCGTGCTGACCGGCGGCTGCATGATTGGTCTGGCCAAGGCACAGGGCGTACAGATGACGGAAAAGAGCGCCGCAATGACGCTCGTACCGCTGTTCTGGAGCTGCCTGCATCTGCTGGTCAACTACCGCATGACCTGCACCGATCCGAAGCTGGCGTCGTTCGGCTTTGGACTGGTAGCGGATGTGATGATTGTGCTGGCGTTTTATGAGCTGGCGCGTCTGCTGTTTGGTAAGCCGGCTCCGGCTATGCTGGCGTTCTTTGCCGCAGTGGCGGTCACCATGTCGGTGTCGGATATCGGCGGCTACGGTCTGGCTATGCTGATGGGCATTCCGTCCATGTGGTCGATCAAAATGGTGCTGCGCGGCATTCTGGGTGCAGCAGCGTGCGTTATGCTGGCCGCTGAGCTGTTCTGCCTGTGCCGCTCGGACGCAGCGCAGACGGCAGCCGAGGATTAACAGAGGAGGACAACGAAATGCTGTTTGTATGCTATCCCAAGTGCTCGACCTGCCAGAAGGCGAAGGCGTGGCTGCAGGAGCGCGGCGTGGCGTTTGACGAGCGTGATATCAAGCAGGACAATCCGACCGAGCAGGAGCTGCGTGCGTGGCATGAAAAGAGCGGTCTGCCGCTTAAGCGGTTCTTTAATACGAGCGGTCTGCAGTATAAGGCGCTGGGGCTCAAGGACAAGCTGCCGGCTATGACCGAGGACGAGCAGTATGCGCTACTCGCGACCGACGGCATGCTGGTCAAGCGCCCGCTGCTCATCGGAGAGGACTTTGCTCTTCCGGGTTTTAAGGTAAAAGAATGGGAAGAAAAGCTGAAATAAGGCACAAAAACAGACGAACCCTTGCGGTTCGGCTGTTTTTTTTGTTGGCAATATGAGTTAAGAGTGGAGAGTTAGGAGTGAGGAGTTGGAAATTGAGAATTGAAAATGGAGAATGGAGAATTAAGAGTGGAGAGATTTAACACCGAGCAGTGATTATACCCGCAGGAAATGGATAATCTGCACAAACTAACGAGTTGCGCGGCACTGTCATACTTCAGAGTACCTTCTCTTGCCCTTCAGGCAATTCATCTTGTGCCGCGCCTGCGTAGAGTAGCCGACCTGTGTAGCAGTACGGTAAGCGAAATGCGAATATGCGGATACAACGCGGAAGAAAAAATCCTCTGCCGTACTCCTTTTCCTGCTTACGCAGTCTACTATCTGCACCCAAGGTAGGCTACCAAGGGAAACGGGTGTTCAAAGAGGGTAGAAACCGCAGGTGTCTACCCTCTTTGCTCCCACGGTGAGCGTCGCATCTCTGCATGAAATTGTGATAAGAAAAAAGTGAGAACAAATGTTCACATATGTGTTGACAAACACGAGGATCTGGTGTAAAATATATCTTGCTTATCGGGCAAGATACGGAACGGTATCGAAGTGGTCATAACGAGGCGGTCTTGAAAACCGTTTGTCCGAAAGGGCGCGTGGGTTCGAATCCCACCCGTTCCGCCAATCACGAGATTGCGCGCGGAGGGTTCGATCGAGAATAACTCCGCGCACAACTCAATACCTTGACATGGAGACATACCCAAGCTGGTGAAGGGGCTCCCCTGCTAAGGGAGTAGGTCGAGAAATCGGCGCGAGAGTTCAAATCTCTCTGTCTCCGCCATGAAAGCTGCACTTTTTATTACGAAAAGTGCAGCTTTTCTGCATTTATAGATGGAAAATGATAACTTTTAGAACGACTTAATTTTTCTTGACAGCAATCGTGACAGCAACGGGCTAATTTACGGCTCCCAAACTGGAGATCAGCTCCTCCATACGGGCGGCACTGCTGCGCTGCATTTGGTCACTGACATGAGCGTAGGTTTTCAGCGTAAACGAAGCTGTACTGTGACCTAAATTCGTCTGCACGGTCTTAATATCATCGCCGTTTTCCAGCGAAATCGTAGCGAATGAGTGGCGCAGAGAATGAAACGTATAATCCCCCATACCGCAGGAACGCAGCAGACGCTTGAGGTGCTTGTATACGGTCTGGTGGTTGAGTGCGCGGCCAAATTCATTGGTGAAAACCAGATCAAACGGATTGTTCCACAGCGGTCCGGCGGCTAAACGTTGACGCTGCTGCTTGGTGCGCTGCTTCTGAAGCGTCAGCATAGCCGTTTCCGCCAGAATAATACGCCGCTGCTTGTTCTCTTTCGGGTCAATGAGCGTATAGCTGTAATCACCTTTCTTGCATTTCTGCTGGAGCTGCTTGCGTACAACAAGGCTGTTCCGGTCCCAGTCAATGTCAGCCCAGCGCAAGCCGAGAATTTCGGACTGGCGCATACCGGAGAAAATATCGAGGAAGAACAGATAATAGAATTCGTCCTTGCGGATCAGATCGAGAAACTGATTCAGCTCGGCAGAGGTGATCGCTTTGGCGCGGGTTTGCGTTACACGCGGCAGAGAGCAGAAGTCAGCAACATTGCGCTGTAAGATCTCATCGCGCTGTGCGGCGGTCAACAGGGCGTGCAGCGTGCCGAATACGGTGTGTACAGTCTTGGGGGCAAGTCCTTTACCGCCTGCGCTTAAAGACGAAGCAAAGCGCTGTACCTCGCGGTGGGTGAGGTCGGTTAAACAGCGGGAACCCAGTGCGGGAAGAATATGCAGCCGAAGATTTTTCTCGTAACTGCGCTGTGTGGAATCGGTCAGCGTGGCAACATGAGTTGCCATGTATTCTGCGGCATATTCGGCTACCGTGATTTTACGCGGTTCCTGAAAGGTGCCGTTGTCAATACTGGAGGTTGCAGCACGCAGTTTCTCTGCGACCTCTTTCTGCGTTTTGCCGTAAATGGTATGACGACGAGGCTTTCCGGTTTCCGGATCGTATCCGGACACATACTGACCCTGCCAGCGACCGTCTTTCCGCTTGGTAATAGAGCCGCTTCCGGCTTCGCGCTTTTTATTTTTTCGTGCCATAAGTAGAAAAATACTCCTTTCCGGCACATACAGTTCGGTTGTATGTAAATAGTATAGCACAGCTATGCAAGTTTTGCACAAGCTGGGGATAAATGCTGTGCGTGAGATAAGATGAGGGCAAGGTTTTAGACCTTGCCCTCTGCTGCATATTCAGGCACTTTGCTTGGCGGCGTCCTCTTTGAGCCATTGCATCAGTGCATCGTGTTTTACAAGCAGGCGGCGGCCTATTTTGAGTGTTGGGAAATCCTCGCGGTGAAAGAGCGCATAGGCAGCGCTACGGCTTATGCCGAGCAGTTCAGCCAGATCACGGGCGGATAAGGTGATACATTTTACTTGTGCTGCCATAGAATCAGACCTCCGTATTGCCTAAGTACTGCTGCATGAGCGACCGGACCGTGATAGTACGGCCAAGCGGTAGTTCGAGTGGAATAGGAAGACCGGGTGCAATCTCTCTGAGGTGGTTCAGCGCATCGTGCTGTGCGTCTAAGTAAGAGCAGTGTGAGATTTGACGTTTAGGAGAGCAGATGTACTTCCGGAAACATTCGTTTGCCTGATCCCAGTTGTAGGCGATCATAACGGCATTGCTGCCCTTGAGAACATAGTAGCGGACATTTTTGCTTTTGTAGTTATTTTTATGCTTACCCATAATTTGTTTCTCCTTATTGGTTCGATAGTTTAATTCCGATGTACCCATTGTGGGTCTTGTCACCGATCCGTATTTTTTTCGGCTTGACTTTATTCGCAAGCTGGCTGCGCAATATGCGCGAAAAGCGTGTTCGATCAGTTATGATCGGCAAGTCGTGTCCCACGCAATAGGCGATGCAGGCTTCGTGCAGGTCTTGCGTAGAGGTAAAGCTGTTATCGTCGGTCAGGATACAGCAATCATTCAAAAATGCAGCGATATTCTGGTTTTCGGACATAGGCGATGCATAGGACTGGGATAACAGTTGATCGACGAGGGCCTGTCCTGCAAAAATGTACTTGTCCGCAAGCAGACGGTGATATGCGTGGATTGCGCGGAGAAAGATGCCGTCCCGCTCGGCAAGGATTTTCTGCGTGAGTAGATGATCCTGCTGTTCCGTAGGGATAGAGAACCGAAAAGGTATCACCACCATGCGGGATAACTGCGCCGTATCTTCTTCGACCATCCGAATCGGAAAGTTCGATGCGAACACGAGATTGATCGCTGGTGCCATGGTTGCAAGCGGCTTATACTTTTCCTCCACTGTCATAAGATCGCGTCCTGTGATCTGTTTGAGCGTTGCAACGGCCTGTGCCGAGAGCGTACGATTAGGAAGATCACCGCAGATATTGAGCTTCTTTTCAATCAGGGCTGCACCGGAAAAACGGTCGCCAAGACGGTAAAGATCAAGTGTACTCACAGCTTCGGGATTGAACATAGAGCGCAGCAACTCAAGCAGCACGCTTTTGCCGCTGTTGCTGACACCTTGCAGCAGGAAGAATACCTTGCCATCGGTATCACAGGCAAAAATATAGCCGAGCATTTGCCAGATACGCATTTGCAGAGCGTAATCATTTCCGGTGATAAAACCTATGAAATTGTCAAAGTGCGGCGTACCATGGCACAGAGTAGGCAGCGATACGTTCAGGCAATGCGTGAAAAAGCAGGCAGAAGTATGCGGTGATATGGTGTTCGTTGTCATATCATAGATACCGTTCTGGATGCAGAGCAGCGAATGGTTGCCTGGTGGTTCAGCAAGCAGCTTGGAATTGCTGAGCAGGAAGACTTCGATGTCCTCGAAAACCCGCTTGCTGCTGTGTTTTTCGATGTCATCAGCACAGAGAGAACGCATCAGGCGGCGCAGCTCACCGGTTTGCAGCAGGTGATACCAGCCGTTCTCGTACCAGTAAACGTGCTCTTGATAGATTCGGGTTTTACCGGTCGAGGCGATGCGTTTGGCTATTGTCGCTGCATTAGCCGCTTTGGGACGCTCTATTACGGGTGGACAAACGGCTGTTTCCGTTGGCGCAGGCTGATTCTGTGGAATCGAAACTGCTGCCTGCTGTGCAGGTGCACAGGAAACTGGTGCCAGAGCGGGAACGGATATAGCCTTCTCGGGACTGTCTGTATTGTTGGCACACTCCTGTTGTGATATAGTAATATCAGAGGAATTGGAACAAAATGCAGACAGGACATTGTTCATCACATCTTCTGGCGATGCTGTCGGTGAATCGGCGGGTATTGCTTTGTTGCTTCCGGAGTTGATCGCATCAAAGAGGATGGGAATAGCGTATCCGTTTTTGTCCAGTGGGTAATTGTTTGATGTCGTAGGAATACCTCCTTGTTTTGGTGTTAGAGGCCTCTTCGTGCTATATATTACATGATGTGATATGTGGTTTGCAAATTGTGAAAAACGCGAAAAACGATGATTTTTGGAACTTTTTTGGATGTGTGCGGCGTGTGATAAAAATAAAGTGGCAACAGTAATAATTGTGATGCTCAAAAAGTTTACAGTGCTCGCATAAAAGGTAATTTTTTTAAAAGTTGAAGGAAGCTAAAATTATGCTGGGTAATGAAGAAGAAAAGCAGAAAATGGCAGATAACGGTGAGGGCGATAAGTGTCAGAATAGCGAAAAAATGCTGTCAATCCAGATGAGATTATTGATGACAGCGAGATGGAAAACAAGCAAGATGCGGCAGAAAGCGAAGCGGCTGTTGATGAAAATAACGAAAAAGGAAAACCTTGTTTAATACCAGAATTACAAGCAAAGTCGCGTAATATAGGAGTAGCGGTTCCGACAAAATTACAGATTGATGCAAAGACTTTTAGCGAACGGTACAGGATGTTAAGAGAAGAGAAAAATATCTCCAATGACAAAGTTGCGGCGAGGATAAAGGAGTTATCGGAAGAGGAGAAAAGGGTTGATGCATTGAAGCAGTCGTTGTGGAAGGTTGAACAGGGGAAGAGTAAATCTGAATGGATATGTCGTGGGGCTGCAAAGGTATTTGGGGTTAGTGCTGAATATCTGGGAGGACAGGTAGATTGTCCTCGTGTAGTTCGTACGAATAACGATGATACTATTGAAAGAAGTGATATATTACTGTTTGAGCCTATTATTGTTTCAGGTCGACCATCGGATAAGGTAAAAGAGGAGCAAAGGAAGAAAGAACAGGTTACTATTCAAGAATTTATTGAGAAAGAGGATGGTTTAGTAAATACTCAAGGGAATAACGAAAAAGTAGAATCAATATATTCTGATATTTTTTATCATATAGCGCACGCAGAACTTGAAGAACAGAAAAACTTTATTAAGTGTTGGAAATTGCAAAAGAAATATACCGATAATCCAGAGCAACTTACACCGGATGAACAAAAAAAGTTTAAGCGCAGATTAACATTTCATAAAAAAACTTCATTAGCTGGAGAGCATAAATATCATGTCATTTGGGATTTGATTTTTAGCAATGAAGAGTTGTTTGAGGTGTTGTATGAAATTGCTTCTGATCCGCTCAATAAAGAGCAGTTGCGTGATATGATGATAAGAAATTATGAATATACGAAAAAACAGTTCCAATAGTTCTTAAAGAATAAATTTGTTCCGCGTTCTGCGTTCCGCATAGATACTTTTTCCACAGTGTATACTAAGAATAATAGTAATAATAAGTATAAGTGTAAAAAGTATACCGTCAGAACGCGGAACGCGGAACACAGAAGATTTCCCCCATTTATGTGTGCATAAATGGGGGATTTGTACTATTTCCGTAAATAAGCGTATTTTCAATTATATATTATCTCCATGAAGTATCAACAACCCAACAAATACTGAATGGAGGAAACAAAAATGAAAGATACTCGAATTTGTGACAACTGCGGTGCAGAGCACCCGATCAGCAAGATGTTTGAGGTAGAGGGCGACTGGCTCTGTGAGGACTGTGTAGATCGTTTGACAGTAACCTGTGACCACTGCGGCGATCGCATCTATCAGGAAAGCGCCGTCGAGGACGATCACCACACGCTCTGCGAGGGCTGTTTTGACGAGCACTATGTCCGCTGCCACGACTGTGGCTGCATCCTGCGCAGCTATGATGCCTACTTCGATGATGACGATCATTCCTATTGCTCGGATTGCTGGGACGAGCACGAAGGCGCGATTCACGACTACAACTATACGCCCGACCTTGTGTTCCACGGCAAGGGCCTGCGGCATTTTGGTGTAGAGCTGGAAATTGACGAGGGCGGCACGGTTAACAGCAACGCGCAAAAGCTGCTCGACATTGCCAATGCAAACGCCGAAAACCTGTATATCAAAACGGATGGCAGTCTGGATGAAGGCTTGGAACTTGTCACGCATCCCATGACGCTGGAGTACCACCTGAATGAAATGCCATGGGAGCAGGTTCTTCGCAAAGCGCAGAGCATGGGCTATCTGAGCCATGCCGCCGGCACTTGCGGACTGCACGTTCACATCTCGCGTCTGGCGTTTGGCTGTACTTATGAGCAGCAGGAGGCCGCAATCGCCCGCCTGCTCTACTTTGCAGAGAAATTCTGGGCTGAGCTTCTGCGGTTCAGCCGCCGTACGCAGAGCCAGATGAACCGCTGGGCGGCTCGGTACGGTATTCGCCTTACGCCGTCCGAGCAGATGAGCCACGCGAAGAACTCCTGCGCTGGGCGCTATACAGCGGTCAATCTTACGAACTCTGACACCGTAGAAATCCGTATGTTCCGCGGAACTTTGAAATTAAACACACTGAAAGCCACTTTGCAGATGGTCAACCATCTTGTCGAGGTGGCTGTTGCTTTGTCCGATTATCAGGTGCAGGACATGAGCTGGTTTGACTTCCTCGACGAAATCAAGGAGCCGGAACTTATCCAGTATCTTAAGGAACGCCGCCTGTATGTCAACGAACCTGTCACCGCAAGCGAGGAGGAATGAGTATGTGCAGTCTGTTTGGCTTAATCGACTTTACGGAGTGCCTGAGCACTCACACAAAGAACAAAATTCTGAATACCCTTGCCAGAGAGTGTCAGGTGCGCGGCACGGATGCAACCGGCATCGCCTATAACTTCAACGACCGCCTGCGTATCTACAAACGTCCGATTCCCGCTCGGAAGATGAAGATTCATATTCCGAACGGCGTGAATACCATTATGGGCCATACCCGCATGACAACACAGGGCAATGCGCAGTTTAACCAGAATAACCATCCGTTCCTTGGTCATGTTGACGGCAGTAGCTTTGCTCTCGCGCATAATGGCGTACTTTGGAACGATCGCGAATTACGTTTGAACGAAAATCTTCCGCAAACGAGCGTTGAGACCGACAGCTACATTGCCGTCCAGCTCTTAGAGAAAAACAAAACCCTCGACTTTGACAGCCTCAAAAATATGGCTGAAAAGGTCGAGGGTTCTTTTGTGTTTACGGTGCTGGATAAGGACGATGCTATCTGGTTTGTGGTTGGCGATAACCCGCTGTGCATCATGTTTTACGACGGCTACCTGCTCTACGCTTCCACACAGGAAATCCTGTGCAAGACCAGCAAGAAGTTAAAGCTGACCGCACCCTCTGACATTCTGGAGCCAAAGGAGGGCGAGATTTTGAAGATCGACCGAGCGGGACGTATCACTTCCGGCAGCTTTATGCCGAAAACCAGCTATGCGCATTGGTGGCGACGCTATCCATATTACCGCGATTACTATGAGGACACGACTGCGAACTACGATGATCTGTTCAGCGTGGCGAAAGTGTTCGGCATAACGGCGGATGAAATTCAGGTATTGCTCGACTACGGCTGTTCAGAGGAGGAAATCGAGGAGATGCTCTACGATCCGACTCTGCTGCACGAAATGACCGGAGAGCTGTTATACGCATACTAAGAGGGGAGGACGAACAACATGGGATTATTTAGTGTAATCTGGGTACTCGGTGAAGTGCTGGAAGCATTGGACGAACTGCTCGATCTGACCGATGATGTGTAGTTTCAAAAACGCCTGACTTTCGGCACATTGATTTTGAAACGAGTTTTGGAACAAAA
This sequence comes from Butyricicoccus sp. AM78-15b2TA, assembly GCF_027665985.1. Lineage (NCBI taxonomy): Bacteria > Bacillati > Bacillota > Clostridia > Eubacteriales > Butyricicoccaceae > Butyricicoccus > Butyricicoccus sp. AM78-15b2TA. Next base: position 69,245 of record NZ_JAQEHY010000013.1, on the reverse strand, counting down.
ATTGCCCTCGGAATACCACATTCCGAGGGCAAATTTTTTTGTTTCATAAACGAAGATTTTTGCAACAGGAGGACGATATGAAGCACTATAAATTCGGCTATGCCCGTGTCAGCACCGAACAGCAGAACCTTGCGCGGCAGCTCGATATGCTGTCGCAGTACGGCGTGGACTACATTTTCAATGAGAAAATGACGGGCACCAAACGCGACCGTCCGGAACTGAACAAACTGCTAGAGCGCATGATGGAGGGCGATACGGTAGTAATTGAGAGCCTGTCCCGCTTGGGCCGCAGCACGAAGGACTTGATCGAACTGGTGGAGCTGTTCCACGAACGTGGCGTGCATCTGGTCAGCCTGAAAGAGCAGATCGACACCTCCACACCGGCGGGAAAGCTGCTGTTTACGCTAATGAGCGCCGTCGCGCAGTTCGAGCGTGACGTGATTGCAGAGCGCACCAAGGAGGGTTTGGATGCCGCCAGAGCACGCGGCCACATCGGCGGCAGACCGCGCACTAACGCGCAGAAGGTCAAGCAAGCGGTTAAGCTCTATCACACCAAGCAGTATACCGTTCGGGAGATTGAGGAGCTGACTGGGGTGAAAAAGGCAACGCTGTATCGCAGCCTGCGCTCACTCTAACAACGGCTGGTTCTGTGCCTCCAATTTGGTATTGCACGCAATGATGCCGCATCGCTGGTACAGACACTCTATAATGACCACATCACGCGCGTTTCGCGGGTACAGCACAGCATGGCCTGCGGCTTTGAGAAGCGCCTGCGTTTCCTCTACCGTAAGCTGAAAGCCAAACGCAAGCTGTATCAGCTTGTCCCGTGTCGGTGTATAAGTACCGTCGAAAAGCTGGTAGCCATAGGTACGCGCCAAGCCTGCCGCACGGATTACTGCCGCTCTTGTCAGCTGTTTACGTTCCAGCAGGTCCGCTAATAGCTCCGGTACGGTTTTATTCTGCAACTCGTCAGCGTTCTCCTGAACAAAGGCTGCTGCATCTGGCTTGCTGCGCAGAATATCCATCAATTCGCCTGTGGTCTTTTCCATCTGTATCACCGTTTCTGTCATCTATTGATTTCCATTATAGCACAGAACCATTTCACCTTAAAATCAAATTCTAACCCGATCCGAACTCATCAGTAAAACCGCATCGGAGGCATTACAGATGAACAACAATAAGAAGAATAAGAAAAAGCGTCACAACGGTGAGGGCAGTATCCGCCAGAAACCGAATGGGCGCTACGAAGTCCGTATCTCCGGCCGAGATATGGAAACCGGTAAATCGACTCGTATTTCCAAGTACGCCGATACACTTGATGAAGCTGTTGATATACAACACGCTTTGAGTGTCGCTATGGTACAGACACCGCAGTATTTACAGAACAATACGACCGTAGGCGAGTGGCTGGATAACTGGCTGACGACTTATATGCAGCACACGCTCAAGCAGTCCACCTATAAGAGCTATGAAACCTATGTCCGCAAGCATTTCAAACCGTCGCTCGGCACTATCAAGCTGAAAGAGTTGACCCCGCGTACGCTCCAGATATTCTACAACTACAAACAGGAGCAGGAGAACTTATCTCCCAAAACCATTTCCAATCTGAATATGTGCTTACATAAGGCTCTTGCACAGGCACAATCCGAGGGACTGATTCTCTCCAATCCGTCCGGCAGCGTAAGCCTGCCGCCGCTCATCAAACCGCATATTGAGGTTCTGACCCGCGAACAGCAGGCCCGCTTGATGCAGGCAAGTTATCAGTTCCGATATGGCGTATTCGTGCGGATGACTTTGGTAACTGGCTTACGATTGGGTGAGGTAGTCGGCCTGCGTTGGTGTGATATTGATTTCTATACGAATATGCTTCATGTCAACCAGACGCTCAATCGCTTACAGCGCTATGATGATGACGAGGCCGATAGCAAAACCGAAATCGTTACGCAGACACCGAAATCGCAGAACAGCATCCGCAGTATCCCTATGCTGCCTGATCTGGTGATGGACCTCCAGAACTGGCGAACCGTGCAGATGCAGGATGCCGCCGCACTGGGCACTGCCTACTTCGACAGCGGCCTGATTGCTACGCAGGAGAACGGTCTCTATGTCGAGCCGCGCCTCATGCGCGAATATTACCAGAAGATGCTGGCTGCGGCCAATCTGCCGAATTACAACTTTCACGCACTGCGGCATACCTTTGCTACCCGTGCAATGGAGCAGGGCATGGATGCGAAAACGCTCTCGGTTCTGCTGGGACATTATTCTGTTGGATTTACGCTGGATACCTATGCCCATGTGCTGACCGACCAGAAGTGGACCGCGATGCAGACGATGGCGAATATGTATAATATGGAGCCGCCGCTGCGTCAACCGATCCAGTTCTTTTGAGAGAGAAATAAAGCTGCCCGAGCGGGCAGCTTTATTTTTTTGCCTAAATCTTATAGTAATTTCTTCAGCAATCGATCCATCTTTTCATACTGTCCTGCAGAATCTATTCCTTCTATTAAGGGGAATATTTCTATAAATGGATAGATTTCAGTGCCTAATATTTGCTTATCATATGCTGTTTGCAGTCGTTCCTTAGACTTGCATTTACCATACATAATACAAAGACCGCATACTAATTCATTTTCCTCGATTGGACTAATTGAAAATAAATACTTAAACACCAAATCTTTTACATAATAGCGTCGTACACTACTATAATCACTAAATTTTGCATCTACGATCATATATTGGGAATCGCCATTTTCTTCAATTTTAATCAGAAAATCTGGCACATAGTAATGACCGCCTTGCCTACAGTCATCTTCATTACCCGCATACACAGATATAGAATTATTTCTATACAACCCGATACCATTTACAGAGCGCTGATCTGTATCAAAAATTACAGGCTGATAATATAAAGTAATCCTTTTCTGACCATTTTTTAATACAAATGTATTTCGTACAGAAGTATTTTTGTATTTCCATCGTTTTGATACCGGATATACGCAACGTCTAGAAGACTCCAATGAATACCCTCTATCTCTGAAATAGCAAAGGAATTTCGCCAAAAGATAACTTTCATACAAAGCTGAAATTTTAATAAAGGAGAGCATAAAATGTTCTTTAGAAAAATTATATATTCCAAAACTAAACCATTGATGAATTCTAACGAATATTCGATTATATTGTGGAACGGAGAGAAAAATTGCAGTCGGTCTAGGGGGTACTATATGTTGATCTAGGGGGATACGAAGAATATCACTATACATTCCCCATAAATATGTAAATTTTTCAGACAATTTCTCCAACTGAGTCTTTCCATCTTCTATCATTTTTCTTGTTTCAGAAAACATAAAAAATGATGAATAAATGTACTCTGAGCTATAATCTTCATCATTGGGGATTTTACTTAATAGATTACAGCAATATCCTTGCAAAGATTGTACCGAATCAATCATATTCCTTAGAAATGCTAAAATCACTCTATTCTCATATATATCATATGAGCGTGTATTTTGAACAGTTTCTGTTTTCTGTGGTTGATACACACGATTTCCAATAAATATACCTTGCGTACTATTTACTTGCCGCAAGTACTCTGGATGCGTTGCTGTATATGACAGCGTTCCCTGCGTCACATATTGTATTCGCTCTAGTCTCTCAATTACAGACATCTTTTTCAACTTGAATCTGCTATTAGCTTTGAAATATCCATAACTACTCTCATATATAGCTGCAATCTCTTCTGCTAACAAAATCTGTGTCGCAAGACTACGGTACCCATTCTCTTTAAGCCCAGATGGTTTTTTCGGTTTGAGTTCTCCATTTAACAAAAGCCATTCTTGATTATTATAAACAAATCTAGCCATTGCTTCTACCGAATTATTAAGTTCCTCTCGTCGCACCAAAATCGGTAAATACTCTGAATTCAGCGTACATTCTTGTCCATCTACTAATATAAGCGTAATAGACAACTCCGCAAACCCATAACAATCTAGAAAAATTCGTCTATTGCTTATCCCTCGACTAGGAAAATAAATTCGTCCATTATTGTAAACAGAGGACTCAAGCACATCATTGACATATACACGAACATCAGCAATTCGGTTCAAATCTTCACAATTCAATCGCATTTCATAACTTAAATCAGCGAAAATTTTATTGTTATTGCCCGTAGAATTCTCTATAATATGCTCTAGTCCAGCTTGGCGATTATCTATCCACCTACAAACTTACCCCCAGAGAACTTGCAATGAAAATTATCCTAGATGTGATCGAGAATACCGGAATTACAGCCACCGCAGGTATTGGTACGAATCTTTATTTATGTAAAGTCGCAATGGATATCTTGGCAAAACATATCCCTGCGGATGAGAACGGCGTGCGCATCGCAGAGCTGGATGAGATGACCTACCGTCAAACCATGTGGTCGCACCAGCCACTCACCGATTTCTGGCGGGTTGGACGTGGATACGCCAAGAAGTTAGAGGCACACGGAATGTTTACCATGGGCGATGTTGCGCGAATGTCGGTATGCAATGAGGATCTTCTTTACCAGCTCTTTGGGAAAAACGCTGAGTTGTTGATTGACCATTCGTGGGGCTGGGAACCCTGTACCATCCAAGCGGTTAAGGCATATCATCCCAGTGAAAACAGCCTTGGTTCCGGTCAGGTCCTGCATTGCCCGTATTCCGCAGAAAGGGCTCGGTTGGTGCTGAGAGAAATGGCAGAGCAACTGGCACTGGATTTGGTGAGTAAGAAGCTGATGACCGACCAGATTGTTCTGACGGTCGGCTATGACATTGAGAACCTAACTGATCCGGCACGGCGAAATCGTTATCATGGCCCAATAGTCAAGGATCACTATGGCCGCGAGGTTCCAAAGCACGCCCATGGAACCGAGCGCCTGAACGATTATACCTCCTCTACAAAGAAAATCATGGGGGCAGCTACAGCGCTCTTTGATCGTATTGTGAATACCGACCTCATGGTGCGGCGACTTAACATCGTTGCGGGTCGGGTGATTTCAGAGAGTGAGGCGATGACCAGAGAGGGCGAATTTGAGCAGATGGATCTGTTCACCGATTATGCTGCCGTTGAGGCTCGTCGAAAACAAGAGCAAGCAGAACTGGATCGGGAGCGAAAAATGCAGGAGGTTATGCTCACTATTAAGAAGATGGTGCCCATACGAACTATGAATTATCGGCGCATAGACCGCACGGTTGCAGGACATATTCGACCCATCCGTTACATCTGTACCCTCAGTCTGTGAGGGGGAACATCGTATAGGAGAAGGCGGCAGCGGGATGAATCTGCTGTGGCTGCAGATAAACTTTGCGCGCTTCCAAGCTGAGGAGTTTACACTGAATTTGGGATGGCCGCTATGCCCGTGTCAGCCTGCCCAGTGGAAACTTCAGCAGCACACACGCTTCTGTAACGGCTGTGTCGGCTGACAGAAGCGTGGAATGGGCTGGAACTTTAATCAGTTTTTGTGGATACAGTGGTCAAAACATCCATAGACTCCCTTGAGCCGCTGGCGGCTCAAGGGAGTTTTTTACGATAAATTCAGATTCCTCGATAAATCTCGATTTGCCCTTGCATAAAGAAAAAAATAAATGTATAATTATTAGACACTTGATTGTGAGGAGTGCAGAGAAGAATGTCCATTGAAACGTCGAAAAAGAAAAAAGGCATCCAGATGCCCCACACGTACATTATTCTGTTTCTGATCGTGTTGGTTGTCTGCCTGCTGACCTACGTGATTCCTGCCGGCCAGTTTGAGCGCCAGGAGGATGCCAGCGGCCGTATGCTGATTGTACCGGGTACATACACTCAGGTGGAATCGTCACCGGTTTCACCGCTGGAAATCCCCATGGCTTTTGTGAGAACTCTGGGCAGCTCCAGCGTAAACGAGATCATCTTCTTTATTTTCATCATCGGCGGCGCCTTTGAGCTGATTATGCAGACAGGGATGATCACCGCCTTTTGTGCCAAACTGGGCAAGATGTTTGCGGGAAAAGAAAAGCTGCTCATCCCCATCTTCATTACGGTCTTTGCCGTAGGCGGCTTCACCATGGGAATGTCTGTGGAGGTTCTGGTGTTTGTGCCTATTGGGATTGCAGTGGCCAAGGCAGTGGGCTATGATACCATCACAGGTACAGCCATGATCGCCATGGGCTCCATCGTGGGCTTTACGGCGGGCATCTATAATCCCTTTAATGTGGGTGTGGCTCAGTCCATCGCGGGTGTGACTCCCATGTTCTCCGGAGCCTGGTATCGCTGGATTATCCTGGTGGCGTTTATTGTTGCGACCAGCCTGTATATTATTCATTACGCGGAGAAGGTAAAGAAGAATCCCTCCAAGAACCTGATGGGGAACGAGGATTCCAACCTGGAGGATGTGGATGTATCTGCGATTGAAGTGACCGGACGGCACAAGCTGATCCTTCTGGCCGTTGTCATCGCGCTTGCCGTTTTGATTTACGGCGTGGCCTACTTGGGATGGTTTATCACCGAAATGGCTACTTTGTTTTTGGTGCTGGGTGTGGTATGCGGTATTCTGGCCGGGTTCAGCGGCAACAAGATCTGCGATCTGTATGTGCAGGGCATGGCCAATATCACCTTCGGTGCGATGATTGTGGGAGTGGCCGGTACGATCAATACCGTTATGGTGGACGGCATGATCATTGATACCATTATCAATGCCTTGGCCAATGCGATTGTGGCACTGCCCAGCTCGGTAAAGATCATCGGTATGTTCCTGGTGCAGAACATCATCAACCTGCCCATCAACTCTGGTACGGGCCAGGCGGCAGCCACCATGCCGATCATGGCGCCTGTGGGCGATCTGGTGGGCCTGACCCGCCAGAGCACTGTGCTGGCCTTCCAGCTGGGTGACGGCCTGACCAATGCCATCTACCCCACTTCGTCCACCATGCTGGGATTTTTGGCTGCGTCCAAGATTCCCTATTCCGTGTGGCTGAAGTACGTCATTAAGCTGGTGATTTTGCTCAGCCTGGTTTCTATGGCCTTCCTGGCTTTGGCTGTGGTGATCGGTTACTGATCCGTTTAGAGCTGGCCGCCGCAACTGCATGGCGCGACGGCAGGATATTATAAATTTCAAAGATATAGGATGGGACATGCCATGGAAGAAATTCAGAAGCAAATTGCGAATATCGTTTCAGAGCTGATGCCGCAGCTGTGCGCGCTGAGCGACGAAATTTTTGATTACGCCGAGCCGGGCTATGAGGAGTACCGCTCCTCAGCTGCGCTGACAAAGTGGCTGCGAGCCCACGATTTTGAAGTAACCATTCCCTACGCCGGGCTGGATACGGCTTTTTGTGCCGTGTACCGCCGCAAGGGAGGGCGGGCTGCCGGAGGGCGCGCAGTAGGATTTTTAGGGGAATATGATGCGCTGCGGGGCCAGGGACATGGCTGCGCCCACCATATGCAGACCCCTGCCATGATCGGCGCGGCAATGGCCCTGCGGGGAGTGCTGGAGTCTTCGGACCAGCCCTTTGAGATCCATGTGATCGGGACGCCCAGCGAGGAGTCGCTGGACGGAGGCAAAAACGAGATGGCCGCCCACGGCGGGTTTGACCATATTGATGTGGCCTTCATGGTGCACGGCAGCACATTGACCCAGCTGGAGACGCCCTCTCTGGCTCTGATCGAGATGGATGTGGAATTTCACGGCAAAACCGCCCACGCGGGTATTGCGCCTTATGCTGGGCGCAGCGCAGTGGATGCGGTGACCATGCTGCAGACAGGGCTTGGGCTCATGCGCAATCACCTCAAGGATTCCAGCCGGGTGAGCAATATTGTGCTGGCTGGGGGGACGGCAGTCAACTCCGTGCCCGATTTTGCCAAGGTTAAGGTAGAGATCCGCCACTCCTCCATGGCGTATCTGGAGAGCGTGGAGCAGTGGACCCGGGAGATTGCCCAGGCTGCTGCCATGGCTACCCAGACACAGGTACAAATTACCCCTGTGGCGCATATTTACAACACCACCATCAATGATGCCATGGGTGCGCTGCTGATGGAGTGTGCAGAAAAATTTGCGTGTGACGGAATTGCTCCGCCCCGGAAGGACTGCGGTTCTACCGATTTCGGCGCGGTGACCCACCGGCTGCCCAGCTGCTGCCTGCGGGTAAAGACCATCGAGACAGATGATCCTCCTCACACGGACGCATGGGTAAAGACCGGGAAAGAGGCGCGGGCTCATCAGGGCATCTATGACGGTGCTGTGTGCTGTGCACTGGCTGCCTTCCGCCTTGTGACGGATGAGGCTGCCTGGCAGGATGTGTACCAGTGTTTCCTTGCGCACCAAAAGGAGAATTGAGGAATGGAAGAACTCTCACGGGAATGCCTGATGGAGACACTGGATGTGTTTTCCGGGCTGAAGCGCATCGGCGGTTCGGAAGATGAGCACCGTGCCTGCGGCTATCTGATCAAGAAGCTGCAGGAATGGGGCATTCCATGCCGCGTGTATGAGTGTGACGGATATGTCTCCACTCCTATAGAAGCGTCAGTTACTGTAGAGGGGATGGATCAGACCTTTGAAGCCCTTCCCCGTTCCTTCTCCGCCCATTGTCCGGACGGAGTGACCGCCCCCTTGTTTTATGATGTCCATGCCCACGACCAGATGAAGCCCAGACAGGAGCAGGATTGGTACGCGGGGGCGCGGGGCTGCATCGTGATTGGGGACAATTTTTATGAGGACTATGTTCAAAAGCTGCGGGGATACGGTGTAAAGGGCCTGATCCATCTGTGGACCAGCGAGGAGCCTGTGCTTCACTACGAGACGGTCAGCCCTGTGTGGGGCACCGCGGAGCCTGAAAACGGAAAAACCTATCCTGATTTTCCGGTGGTGGGCCTGAGAAGCTGTGACAGAGAATCCATACTGCCCTTGCTGACGCCTGGAGCCTGCAGCCGTACCGCGACGGTGCGCAGCGTACTGCAGTGTGGATGTGTGCGTCTTCAGATCCCTGTAGCCGAGCTGGCCGGTGAAACGCCGGAGTATGTGCTGGTGGGCAGCCACTATGACTCCTGGGATTATGGTGTGACGGATAATGCCACCGGGAATGCCGCTGTGTTGGAACTGGCACGGGTACTGTCCCAGAAGCAGCTGCGGCGGGGTGTCAAAATCGCGTGGTGGCCGGCCCACTCCAACGGACGGTATGCCGGGAGCACTTGGTACTGCGATGAGCAGTTTGAGGACCTGGATGCCCGTTGTGTGGCGCTGGTCAACATGGACTCTCCCGGCTGTATGGGAGCGCAGGAGATCGGGTTTTCCACGTCCGGTGTGGCAGGGGATACCCTTGGGGATATCCTGCGTCGGTGCACCGGGCAGGCTGAGGTGGTGATCCGCCCGCTGGGGCGGGGATCAGACCTGTCATTTTTCGGGCCGCGCATTCCCATCCAGGTGTCCTTTGACTTTTATCAGGCGCCGCCCAACCGTGGCCGCTGGCACTGTGCAGGCAGCGGCGGAGGCTGGTGGTGGCATTCCGTGGAGGATACCATGGATAAGGTGGACCCCCAGCTTCTGATGAGGGATACACGGGTGCTGGTGGAGCTGGTAAAAGAGTTTGCTGATGAAGCGCATCTTCCCTTTGACGCGGCAGGGTGTCTGTCGCAAATGAGAGATACTGTGGCAGACATCCGGACCCATTGCGGCGATGACTTTGATTTCGCTCCTGTAGAACGGGCACTGGAGGAGCTGGACAAGGCCTGTGCCGGGCGTATCTGCTTTTCCAGTGACAGACAGGCGAAGGAGGCAGGAGGCCGGCTGACGAGACTGCTGTGCAGTGCCTGTGATGAATATCACTTTGACAACACATTTGCAGTGGGCCTGCTGCCCGGTCTGCAGCTGGTCAGGGGCAAGCACCGCAACGACCTGCCACCTCAGGAATTTTTGTATTGGCGGACAGCCTTCCGCCGGCAGGTGAACCGCTTTGTATCTGAGTGCACAAGCATTGTCCAAGCACTGAACAGCGACGCGGACAGTGTGGTATGATAGAGAAAGGGGATATGGATTATGCAGACCAATATCAAAGAGTATGACGAATCGTTTGATCTTACCCAGGCACTCCAAAAGAAGGGCACCAAGGAATATGGTTTTATTCATTTGGCCCAGCGGGCCAACGGTTCATGGGTGAATATTCCCATTATGCTGGCGGTGGGCGCCCAGGACGGTCCCACGTTGGTGGTGGATGCCTGCAACCACGGCGACGAGTATGAGGGTACTGAGGGAATTATCAAGACCTTTGAGGGGCTGGATGTATCCAAGATGAAGGGAAGCTTCATTGGAATCCCTGCCCTGAATGCAGAGGCCTTTGCCGAAATGAAGCGCTATAATACCTTGGACTTTGTGCCCCAGGATCTGAATCGCATCTATCCGGGCGGAACCGGCCCCATGACGGCTTATGTGTGCAGCTGGTACTGTGAGAACATCATCAAGAAGGCTGACGCGGTGATCTGCATCCACGGCGGCGGCAACAGCGAGTATCTGGAGCCTGTTGTGCTGTACTGCGGAGAGGAGTCTCCTGTGGCGTATAAGTCCCGTGAAATGGCCCAGTGCTTTGGCTTTAAGGTCTTGTGGAAGAACACCCGCTACGCGGAGAACAGCGGAATTGAGGATGAGTATGCCTATCAGATGGGCATTCCCTGCATTACACCCGAGATCGGCGGACAGTGCACCCGCATGTATCAGCGGGATGAGCACAAGCAGATGTTGGAGACCGGAATTCGCAATGTGATGACCCTGCTGGGGATTCTGGAGGGCAGCGTGCCCGCCAATGAGGGCGTACACCACTATGACATTGATTATATCTATAACCGCAACGGCGGGATTCATGTGCCTGTGAAGAAGGCAATGGATTCTGTGCGTAAGGGCGACACGCTTTCCATCATTACGAACCTGTTCGGAGAGGAAGTGGATCGGGTCATTGCTCCCTTTGACGGTGTGGTCATCGGGTACTGGACATATTCTGTCTGTCCTCCTCATGGCTGGGTATACATGGTTGGCAAGCCTGTGGATGGGGAGTAAAGCGCCCAGATCCATGCATCCTGCAAATCGAAGTGCCAGTTGAGTATCCTAGATACGAACAGGGCAGAAGCAGAGTGGGCTGTACATGGCCTGCAGAAATGAAAAAGGGCACCCTTTTGGATGCCCCAGTCTGTCGAAAAAGTCCAGCGAAAGCTGGGCTTTTTCGTTTGTAAACGGGAAAAATGAGTGGTGAGGGATGCTGAAACGGGGAAAAATGGGGCACAATGACCGGGTGTCTGGACATGCTGACAGCCAGCTTAGCTGGTGGTTTTGACTTGAGCTTATGCAATCAACAGCTTCTTATTGTTGGATAGACAACTTGATTTTCTGATAGGTGTTCCAATCAATGAGGTTTTGTTTGCGAAGGACCTCATTGAAGTAATCAAACCAGATTCGTTTCGTCAAAGCCTCGCGGCTTGGTTTTCTCATACGCAGGCCCCCTTTGCTACAGTATGCCTGATCTTTTGGGCGGTCATACCTGGCATGATGATAAAAAATGAATCTGCTCATTTTCCAAGGAGCAGGGCCTGTGCGAGGGTAATTGGGCCCCTTTTGGTGATCGACTGCACTGAGATTGTTCCGTAGGGTAAGGTTGTATCTCATATACCGCTCTTGTTGCTTTGTGGATGGCGATGGAACATATATTCCAGATCTGGCTCTTTTGTGGACAGGATTCCCGCTTGTAATCTCTGGTTGCTTAACATATGCCAAAGCGACGAGCAAACGGGGAGGGAAATATCCGCAAACGAAAGGACGGACGCTGGGAGGGTCGGTACACAGTCGGTCACGATCCAGAAACAGGAAAGGCCATCATTAAAAACGTCCTTGGAAAGACGCAAGCGGAAGTCAAGGAAAAGCTGAAGAAAGCCATCGAGGAAAATGTGGGCATCGACTACGGACGGGCCAAGACCTACACCGTGGGTAACTGGTTAGAAGTGTGGTATGAGAACTATGCCAAAATCAAAATGCGCCCATCCACCTACCTGACCTATCATGGCTACATCGAAAACCACATCAAGCCGCAGCTCGGCAAGATCCCGTTGAATGATCTGACGACGCTGCATCTGCAACAGTTCTACAAGAAATTGTTGGCAGAAGGGCGGGTAGAGCGAATCGAAGCACAGAAGCAGCCCAAGGGACTGAGCGCCAAAACAGTGCGCAACATCCATCAAATCATTTCCTCTGCCCTGAAGCTGGCAGTCGAGCAGCGGCTGATCGCCCACAATCCGGCAGACGGCTGTGCACTGCCGAAGGCGGAGCGCAAATCAGATTTGATCTTATCATCAATTCCGTTGATAGAATCTATATTTGTAGCTTTAGAAATCCAGCCTTTTGATTTCAGATATTCATAGATTTTCTTTTTAGTGACTTTGCCTTTTTGCTTGGAAACAGGGTGTATGAACATATCTTTAATCAACTGCTTTTTATGCTCTGTAGAAAGCGGTTGACCATAGTGTACCAATGATTTACTACCATTAGGTATTACACTACAAGTTCAAATAAGCTTTTAGCGCAAGCGCCGTGTATGCGGCTCCACAGTGTGTGGAACAAGAGATCTCTTAGGAGATCTCTTTGTATTTTGTCCAATTATTTTGCGACAATTTAACTTTTATTGGTTTAATATTACCACAATGGGCATCGAATAGCAATGTTTTACAATGTGTATAAACTACAAAATATAAAAGACTGACTGATACCACATAAGTATATCAGTCAGTCTTTTTGTTTTCTTCATCAAAACGGCGGCGGAATATGCGAATGATGCGCAGTATGTCCTTCTGCTCGTCCAAAGTCATGGAGGACAACTGTGCGTCGATTTTCCGTTTGATCTCATTGGTTTCCGGTTGTTTCTGCGGGACTTCCTCGACCGAGCCGATCAGTTCATAAAACGATATGTCCAACGCAGTGGCGATACGGTTCAGCGTTTCAATCGTCGGATTGCGCAGACCGCGTTCGATTTGTCCCAAGTGTGCAGCGTTCAGATCGGCTTTGAAAGATAATTCTTCCAAGCTGATGCCCTGTGCGTTGCGGAAAGTCCGGATTCGTTTGCCGATTGCAGCCGAAATATCAGTCATTGGCAACACCTCTCATACCATCATAGAGGTAGTTGTTCCAATCGGCAAATTGATATATACACTTGTAAATAGTGATTGTTATATCATTTACAAATGAGGCTGGAAATGATATACTGTGCATAAGAAAGCAAAGGGGAGGGGATCGCGTGAAGTGTCCAAAGTGCGGTTCGGAAAATACGCAGTATGTGGCTGTTCATCATTCTGGCAGCAGCGGATCGTTTACAGATGCCTGCTGCGGTATGATGATTTTCGGGCCGATCGGTATATTATGCGGTCTGTGCGGAGCAAGTCCGGGATTTACCGATGATTACTGGGTGTGCCATTCCTGCGGTAAAAAGTTTCAAGCGGGGACTGCGAAAGTAGCGGAAAAGGCTCGGCAGGAGAAAATTCAACAAGAACTTAATGCAAAAGCCAGGCGAAAAGCATTGCTGTCGGCAGCGAATCCAGTAATACTCCAGAATATCGACAACGAAGTGATAGAAGCTGAAAACCGCTATAAGGCTTTGAAAGCTCGCCTGAAAGCGGAGAAGCAGGCATTTTTGCAAGAGTACCCGGCGTGTAAGGTACAGAATACATTCCGGATGATTGGGAGAGGAATCATCATTGCATTGATGGGCTTTATAGCATTTCTGGCTATTGATATGGACGAACTGATTACGATAATTATCTGGTTTCTTGCTGCAATGGTGATTGGAGTAATGTGCATGATGCCGCCGTATTACATAAAGCTATCACCAGCCTTAACCGAGTTAAACGAAGCAGTCGAAAATGCAAAGAAATATCAAGAGTATTTGAGTAAACTGAAAAAGGCTCGTGATGAAGAAAACGGTGTATGAATGGCTGATGGCAGTTGGTCATCGAGCGGGATGCCATCAACGCGCAGACAGGAGCTTTTACTGGAAAGGCATGAAGTTTCCGCTGTGTGCCCGATGCACAGGCGTTCTGGTGGGATATATTCTCGCTGTGCCAGCGTATACGGTTTGTAGAAAGAACGTGAGCGTGTATGTCGTTTGCTGTATCCCACTGGCGATAGACGGTTTAACTCAGCTATGGGAGTGGCAGGTGTCTACCAATCGAAGAAGATTTGCCACAGGCGTTTTAGCGGGATATGGTATTGGCTCTATGGCGATTATACTGCTGTTGTTCGTAAAAAATTTAATACTGAGGAGTTGGTAAAAGATGTTTTGTCCAAATTGCGGTACGGAAATTAAGGAAAAGAAAACATTCTGTCCGAAATGCGGTTCTCCGCTGGGCGTAGAGGCAGTTCAAGAGGACGCAAAGACGGTGGAAGCTGCTGCAAGCACAGAAAACGTTCATGAGAATGTAATACCACCACAGGGAGCGCCAGTACCATCGAAAAAGGGTGGTAAAAAGAAGTTTATCATCGGCGGTATTGTGGCGGTTGTACTGATTTTGATTGCAGTGATGATTGGTACGTCTGGTGGTAATACAGGCACGACCAGTACAGATACTTATATCGAAACGGTGCAAAACGGCTATCTCGGTGAATTTACCGATATGACGGTGCAGGAATTGCTCGGCAGCTACTATGAAGATCTGCTGGACTGCACAGCCGAGTGGGACGGCGGAGAGAACGATGATGGTCAGCAGATTGTTGAAGTAAAATATACAGATGAAACTGTGGGCGACACAACGATTCAGTTCAAAATGCTGGACGAGCAGGTGTTCAAAATTTCTGCTTTTCATGATCCCAATACAGAGATTGAAAAGGCAAGCGACCTTGCGGCAGAGTTAAACAGTCTATACTTTATGGCTTACACCACAAAGCATGAAACAGAACTCGACAGCGCAGAGAAGATGAAAGTCTTTATTGATCAGCTGGATCAGATCTCCGGTTCTGCAGTGTTGTATGGTGCGGCAGCAAACTATACGGGTGATCGCGCACAGCTTTGCACGCTGTTTGGTGAGGACGCACTGGAAACCTCGGTTCCATGGATGCTGGATGCTTACGGCTATCTGGATATGAGCGACTATGCACAGCAGGATACTGGCAATACGACAGCAGCAGAACCGGCATCGACTGCGGATATCTCATCGGCTGATTATATTTTCCCGAGCGACCGCCAGTATATCACTGAGTCCGATATGGCAGGCTGGGATCAAAAGACGGCTCTGCTGGCCCGCAACGAGATTTTTGCTCGTCACGGCTATGTATTTCAGATGCAGGAAATTCAGAATTACTTCGCGGCTAAGTCGTGGTATACACCGAATTCGTCGTATGATGGCAGCGGCTTGAACGATGTAGAAAAGGCGAACGTTGATACTATTTCTGCATATGAGCAGAAGATGGGCTGGGCCGAGCAGAATGTTTCGCCGACAAAGTTGGCGCAGGGTGCGGTCAGCAGCTATGTGGAGAGCCAAGGCGATTACTGTACCGGTTTCGACTATGTTAGACCATATGCAGAGAACGAATATTTGGTCTGTGCAAAGATTGGCGAGTATGAATGGGAAGCCGAATATATTGTAGAGGTCAACGGCTCTGACGCATGGGTAATCGGCCGTCTGGACGGCGGTGTGTTTAGACCGGTATAAAAGCCAAAAGCCCGAGCGGGAAACCGCTCGGGCTGACAGCAACGTGACAGCAATCACGATAAAAACAACCGAAACTGTATGTGCTATATGTACTTAAAAAATGGGATAATGAACTGAATAAGACGGAATAACACAGGAAAAGATGCAAAAAATCAAAACTTTGCTTTTCAAATCTCTCTGTCTCCGCCATGAAAGCTGCACTTTTTGCTATGAAAGTGCAGCTTTTTTGCATTTATAGATAGAAAATGATAACTTTTAGAACGACTTAATTTTCCTTGACAGCAATCGTGACAGCATTTGTTGTAAAACACCAAAAACATAGCATGGATTTTATGAAAAAGATGAAACTTCAAAAACTTCGTAAAAAACAGTTGACAGCTGCGTGCTTATCGCGCTACAATAACATCGTCAGATAACGAGGACGTACTCGTAAAATAACGAGGACGTACACGTTAACCAATAAAACACTGTTATGCCGATGAAAGTGAGGTGTTGTTCGGTATGGGAGTTACCATGAAGGAAATCGCCGAGCGTGCCGGCGTTCATCCGTCAACGGTCGATAAGGTCGTACATCACCGTGTAGGTGTCAGCGATGAGGTTCGCGCAAGAGTGCAGGCCATTATTAACGAGTTGGGCTATACGCCCAATCCGAGCGGCCGTGTGCTGCAGCGTCAAGGCAAGGTGTATCGTATTTCTGCCATTCTGGTGCAGGTGGATGCACTGCCGTACCTAAAAAAAGGTATCGAACGCGGTGTAAAAGAGCAGACAGGTTTCGATATTGAAGTCAGCTATGCAGTTACCGGGTTCCAGGAAGCCAAGAGGCAGAGCGATTATATCGACAAGGCCATCAACGAGCAGTCCGACGGCATCATCCTCAGTCCGATCAACGCAGATTGTGTGCGTCGAGCGATTAACCGGGCGGCTGATGCAGGTATTCCTGTTATCACCACCGATTCGGATATCGCCGGTTCGCGCCGTACCTGCTGTGTCAGCATTGACAGCGCAAGAGCCAGCCGCATTGCCGGTCGGCTGATGGGGCAGTTTCTGAACGGAAACGGCAAGATTGCCATCATTTCGAGTGCGATTGAGACAGAAAACAACAACTACTATGTGCAGATGCGTGAACAGGGATTTGCGGATTTTCTGAAAGTGGAGTATCCGCAGATTGAGATCGTATCGCGCGTGGAGAGCTTCGAAAATCCGCAGATTACCTATGAAAAAACGGTGCAGCTGTTAGCAGAACAGCCGAATCTGCGCGGAATTTACATTACCTGCGGCGGCGTAGCACAGGTCGGCAGAGCGCTGATCGAAACCGGTCGTGCGAACGATGTTCGTGTGCTTTGCTACGAGGATTATCCCGAAATCGTAGAGCTGATGCGACAGGGCGTTGTAGATTGGACACTCGGCGGTGAAAAAGACGAGCAGGGCGCGCTTCCGGTCAAGCTGATCATGGATCAGCTCGTATTCGGTAGAAAACCCGTGATCGACCGTATTTTTACCGACATCCGTATTCTGGTCAAGGAATGTTTTTCATAAAAATATTTGCGAATCCCGCAGATATTTTTTTGTAGAGATTTACGAGTACGTACTCGTAAATCGAAAAATCGGCTGATACAGCGATAAAAACATAAAATCCCGTCAAAAGATATTTGCTAAATAACAGCAGATATTTTTTATAGAGAATTACGAGTACGTACTCGTAAAGAAAAAATTGCATAAATGAGAAGAAATTACATACTTGAGGAGGAAATATCATGGAAGAACTGAAAATCGGTCTGGTAGGCACGGGCGCAATCGGCCGCACGCACATTGAGCGCATCAACAACACCCTGCAGGGTGCAAAGGTAGTCGGCTGCGCGGACGCAAATGTTGATTTCTGCAAGTCGGTTGCCGAGAAGTACGCCATCAAGGCTTGGGAGAGCGGCGAGGAGATGATCGCTTCGGACGAAATCGACGCCGTTGTTGTTACCACGCTCGATCCGTTCCACGAGCAGTACGTCATGGCGGCAATCAAGGCCGGCAAGTATGTATTCTGCGAAAAGCCGCTCGCACCCGAGGCGGATGCCTGCAAGCGCATCGTAGAGGCCGAGATGGCCGCCGGCAAGCAGCTGGTTCAGGTCGGCTTCATGCGCCGCTATGACCCGGGCTACAATCAGCTTAAGAAAGCTATCGATTCCGGCAAGTACGGCCTGCCGCTCATGCTGCACTGCGTACACCGCAACTATGACGCACCGGGCTTTACCACCTCTATGCCGGTTGAGAACTCCATGATCCACGAAATCGACGTTCTGCGCTGGCTGCTCGGTGAAAACTACAAGACTGCCGAGGTCGTATTCCCCAAGACCACCCGCAACGCGGAAGGCGAGCTGCGCGACCCGCAGATCATGTATCTGACCACCGAATCCGGCGTGCGCATTGATGTAGAATCCTTCGTAAACTGCCGCTACGGCTATGACGTCCGCTGCGAGGTCGTCTGCGAGGAGGGCTGCATCAACCTGCCCGAGCCGGCAAACGCCATGATCCGCACCAACGATTCCCGCGTAACGCCCATCTGCCACGACTGGTCCGAGCGCTTTCCGGAAGCATACAACATCGAATTCCAGTCCTGGATCAACGCTTGCAAGGAGGGCCGCGTAGACGGTCCGTCCGCGTGGGACGGCTATACCGCACAGGTAACTGCAAAGGCCGCTTCCAAGGCGCGTGACACGCAGACCGTTGTAGAGATTCACTACGACGAGATGCCGGACTTCTA
Organism: Butyricicoccus sp. AM78-15b2TA; assembly: GCF_027665985.1. NCBI lineage: Bacteria > Bacillati > Bacillota > Clostridia > Eubacteriales > Butyricicoccaceae > Butyricicoccus > Butyricicoccus sp. AM78-15b2TA. Next base: position 50,827 of record NZ_JAQEHY010000013.1, on the reverse strand, counting down.
CAAAAAGTAACACCCAATTTTTCTCTTTCTCTTCTCTGGCGTGCCGCGGTGCACTGGATGCCGCGGCACCGGATAAGAAATCGTTTGGAAAGGACGAATAACTATGAGATTCTGCTTAAATACCGACTGTCTCGGCTACATGCCGTTTGAAGAAATGCTTGATACCGTTGCGGAACTCGGCTACGAGTCCATCGAAATCGCCTGCGGCAACTGGTCCAAAGCGCCGCATATTGACCTCGATGCCATGCTTGAGAGCGAGCAAACCCGCAAAAGCTTTATGGACGCTATCGCAAAGCGCGGACTGGTGCTTGAGGTGCTCAACTGCTCGGGCAACCAGCTTGCACCGAACGAGGAGGGCAAGCTGCATCAGGAGGTAGTCGAAAAGACCTTTAAGCTGGCAGGCCTGCTCGGTGTCAAGAAAATCGTTATGATGAGCGGCTGCCCGGGCGGTTCGGCGGAGGATCACACCCCGAACTGGATCGTAACGAGCTGGCCGCCGATTACCACCAAGATTCTCAACTGGCAGTGGGAAGAGGTACTTATCCCCTACTGGAAAAAGACGGTCGAGTTGGCAAAGGCCAACGGCATCGAGAAGATCGCACTGGAGAACCACGGCTGCCAGATGGTCTACAATCCGGAAACGCTCATTCGTCTGCGTGACGCAGTCGGCCCGATGGTCGGCATGAACCTCGATCCGAGCCATCTGATGTGGATGGGCGGCGATCCGGTCGCCGCAGTACATAAGCTGGGCGCGGACCGCATTTACCATGTACACGCCAAGGACGTTCGCATCGAACGCAACTATATCGGTCCGGACGGCGTACTCGACACTAAGACCATCGACCAGTTTGCAAAGCGCACATGGAACTATGTTGCACTCGGTCACGGCAATGATGTCAGTTGGTGGAAGGAATTCCTGTCCTGCCTGAGCATGGAGGGCTATGACGGCCCGATCAGTCAGGAGATGGAGGATCTGACCATGCCGGCACTGACCGGACTGAAAAAGTCCACCACCGTACTCAAGGAAGCAATGCCCTGCGATCTGTAAAAAGTAACGCTTCGGCGCTATTGAATAAAAAAGAGAGACCCCTGAAGAGAAAAACGAGAGGAAAGAAAGGACAATTATCATGAAAAAGAGACTGTTAGCGATGACTCTGGCAAGCGCACTGTGTGCAGGTATGCTGGCGGGCTGCTGCGGCGGCTCCTCTGCGAGCGATAACGGCGGTTCTTCCGCAGACAGCGGCAGCAGCGGTAACGCTTACAACATCTCGGTTATCGTAAAGCTGACCGACGGCCACTTCAACAAGGTTATGGCAGGTGCAAAGGCATACGCCGATGAGCACGACAACGTAAACGTAGATATCCAGTCTCCGACGTCGGCAACGTCTTACGATGAGCAGGTCAACATGATCGAGACCTCGCTCGGCAACCCGAGCATTGACGCGCTGGTACTGGCTCCGCTGCAGTCGAATTCTGCTTCCACGCTGGTTGCGAACACCGATAAGGTTGTAATCGCACTCGATACCGACTTTACCTCGGACAAGAAGCTCGCGTTTGTCGGCACCGGCAACAAGGACGCTGCCAAGAGCGGCGGCACGGCAGCCGTAGAAGCCGCCAAGGCGAACGGTGTTGACAAGCCGACTGTCCTTATCGTTACCGGTGTACAGGGCGACGAGACGCACGAAGCACGTCTGGCCGGCTACAAGGAAGGCGTTGAGGAAGCCGGCGGCGAGGTCATTGAGGTGCAGTACTGCGACGGTCTGGCTGAGAAGGCTGCAACCGCAATGGAATCCGTTATGCAGATGTATCCGGACGGCATTGATGTTGTTCTTTCCTCCAACGATGACATGGCAATGAGCGTTGTTAAGATCATCAAGGACTCCGGCAACGCCAAGTATGCTGACACCATCGTCTGCGGCTTTGACGGCAATACCTCCGCTATCTCCGCCATCAAGGACGGTACGCTCGGCATGGATATCGCCCAGCTCGGCTACGACATGGGCTATAAGGCAGTGGAAGCTGCGGTAAAGGCACTGGAAGGCGAGCAGGTTGACTCCTTCATCGACTCCGGCTCCAAGGTCGTTGACTCCACCAACTGCGATGAGTACATCGACGACATGAAGGCTAAGGGTCTGTGGGAGTAATTCGCAGACCGGCTGCACGCTGTTAAATCTCTTTTTCCTTTGGAAAAACGGTCGGGTCTGACGCTCCAACGTTCCCAATCGTACCGCCTCGGGACGGCGGTATTGCCCAAGGAAGATAATGCTGAAACACACAGCGCACGGAACGAAGGTTCTGTGCGCTGTTTCGGTTCTTTGCTTGCAAAGCGGACATCAACAAAAAGTATCCACAGCCTGTGGATACTTTTGCGGCCGCACATCATATTATAAAAAAGGAATCAGCCGGCCGGCTGATTCCTTTTTGCTCAATATCCCGTTTTAAGCAGTTTTCGTGCAGCCGCAAACGCTCTTTCCTCGCCCTCGTCGCGCAGAATACGCAGCAGGGATTCCAGTGCGGCGGCGGTATCCGGGTGGATGATATAGTGATCGACCGAGTGCGCATAGTAATCATACGGATCGCTGTCGCGGTAGGCAGCACCGCGATAGGTCTTGCTGGCGGCTACGCGGTCGCAGAACATCTCTATTACATATTGAATGGGCATTTTCATGCCGCACATACCGGAGCCGTCGGCGGCGTAGTCGATCCAGTACTCCAGATGATGCTTATTCCGGCCCTTATGATGCAGCCATGCTGCGCTGTAGCCCTTTTCGCGGCGTTCGATTTCGTTCGGGCTGCGGTTGCCCTGATAATATTTTGCACCGGCGGAAAACTCCACCGGACTGAACTTGCTCAAATCGTGCGTCAGTCCCTGCCAGTATAATCCAACGCGCCAGCAGTGCCGGAGAACCAGAAAACGATGGTGCTGCACCGTGCGCAGATGTGAAAGCCATTTCATGGCATGCGCCCTCCTTTTTTTCGGACTGATAGTATTCTACCATGCTGTGCGGAAAAAGAAAAGCAAAAAACAAGGTGCAAAGTGTGTCACAGGGAACTCGCGCTTTACGTTTTTTGCGCATTGTGATAAACTATAGCAGTTCAGACAGATACTGCAGCGGGTGCATGCATACAGCACACAAATACCATTATCAATTTCATTTGCCATGCGGCAGCATGCCCGCGTAAAATTTCCGCGCTCTTTCCGTGCGGTGCACGCTGCTTTAATTGTGCGGTGTTGCCTTATATGAATGGAAAAAGAAAAATTCCGTGCATATGGGAAAATACATAGAATCGGATGAATTTGTTTACATACTATCATGAGGAAAAGAGGAAACTATGAAGGCATACAAGCGGCTGATCGCCGGAACGGCGGCTGCGGTCATGCTGGCGCTGACATGCGGCGGCTGCGGTGCGGAAAAGGAGCCGGTGACGATCACAATCTGGAACTACTATAACGGTGAGCAGCTCGAAGCATTCAACCGGATGGTGCAGAATTTCAACGATACGGTCGGCAAAGAGCAGGGGATCACGGTGGAAAGCGCCAGTCAGGGCAGTGTAAATGATCTGGAGACTAACGTGCTGAACGCTGCAGAAGGCAAGGTCGGTGCGGAAGAACTGCCGAATATCTTTTCCGGCTATGCGGATACCGCCTATGCGCTCGATCAGCAGGGCATGGTCGTGGACCTGAATGACTACCTGACCGAAAGCGAGAAAAGCGAGTACATCGAAGGCTATCTCACCGAGGGCGACTTTGACGGTGATGGCAGCATCAAGATTTTCCCGACCGCAAAGGCTACCGAGGTGCTCTACCTGAACGATACCGACTGGCAGGCGTTTTCGCAGGCGACCGGCACGACCTATGACGATCTTGCGACGGTTGAGGGATTGACTGCAGCGGCCGAGAAATACTATAACTGGACGGACGCACAGACCGAGGCGCCGGATGATGGCCGTGCTCTGTTTGGCAGAGATGCGATGGCAAATTATCTGCTCATCGGTGCAAAGGAGCTTGGCTGCACGATTTTTGACGTACAGAACGGCAAAATGACGCTTGATTTTGATAAAAATGTTATCCGTAAGCTGTGGGACAACTACTATGTACCGTTTATCAAGGGCTATTTTGAGGCAACCGGCCATTTCCGCAGCGACGACATCAAAACCGGTACGATCCTGTCCTATGTCGGCTCCAGCTCGAGCGCGACCTTCTTTCCGGACAGTGTAATGACCAGTGATGACGACAGTCATTCGATTGAGCTGAAAGTGCTGCCGAATCCGCATTTTGCGGACTGTGAACCGGTTTCGGTGCAGCAGGGGGCGGGCATGGTTGTCACCAAGGGTGATGAGGTGGAGATCAAGGCGAGCGTAACCTTCCTCAAGTATTTCACTGCACCGGAGAACAACATTCAGTTCTCGATCAGCTCGGGTTATCTGCCGGTCACCCGGGAAGCGAATAAAGAAGAAATGCTGGCTGACAGCGAGGTTGCTATGACACCCGAGGTCAAGTCCGTTCTGCAGATGGCGGTCAAGACGGTAAACGAGAATAAGCTGTACACCACCCGTGCCTTCGAGGGCAGCAAGGACGCGCGCAAGGTGCTGGAATACGCGATGAGTGATCGTGCTGTGGCAGACCGCGACACGGTGGAGCAGCGCATTGCAGCCGGGCAGCGCGCGGAGCAGGCCGAGGCGGAATTCTTGACAGATGCATATTTTGACAGCTGGTATCGGGATACGCTGGCGCAGCTTCAGGCATACGAAGGATAAGAGAAACAGCTCGAGAGATCAGGTTTGAACAGGCGGTGCGGTATGAAGGCTCGCAGTAAGCCAACAGAAAAACGGGAAAGATCGGTCTTTTCCACTATATTTATATCGGTACTGGTCATTCTGGCGGTCGAGGTCACACTGCTGATCGGCTCCATCGCGGTAAGCCGCGTGCCACAGCAGCTGGACCGGAACGCGGAGGATATTTTAGCCAAACAGGTTGAGAACCGCAGCAGTTATCTGGAGGATTTTCTCGTGCAGGCGCAGAATCTCGGCGATATGCCGAATCGGATCAACGAGAAGACCGAAGCGCTGCTGACCTCCGGTCAAATCTCAAAGGATACGCTGGGACAGAGCAGCGCTTCGAGCGAGCCGCTGCTTGAAGCGATTGCGGATGATTTGGTGACGCAGCTGCGCAGCTCGTCGGTGACGGGCGTATTCGTGGTGCTCAATACATGCGATCTGGATGCTCGCAAGACCAATGGGCGTCTGCCGGGCATTTATCTGCGCGATCTGGACCCGGATGCGGCGGCTTCCGAGCGCAACGAGGATCTGATGCTGTCGTTTGCACCGGCAGGAATCGTGAAGTCCATGCGTATTACGACGGACTCCTGCTGGCAGCCCGCGCTGGACTATGAAGAGCTTGATGATTTTGTGTATCAGCCGTTCATGACCGCCTATCAGGACGGCGGCAAGCTGCTGATGGCGCAGTACGGCCGCTGGACGACCTCGCCGTATGTTTTGCCGGGAGACAAGCGGGAGGCAATCGCGTACGCGCAGCCGCTCATCCTGCCGGACGGCACGGTGTACGGCGTTGTCGGCGTGGAGCTGCTGTGCAGCTATCTGGAGGAGCAGCTGCCGCTGACCGAACTGCAGAATGACGGCACCGGCGCATACCTGCTCGCCGTAACGACTGATGAAAAGCAGGCCGACGGCATCCCGCTGCAGCTGGTGACGTTTTCTACGCAGGATCGTTCGCTGAAAAGCGCGCAGAGCATTGTCATGCAGGACAGCGGTGCTGCCGGCACCATTGTCGTCAATAAGACAAAATACTTCGCTTGTGCGGAACCGCTGACGCTGTACAACCGCAATGCACCATTTTCGGATGAGCACTGGCTGCTGCTCGGCATAGTGCCCAACAGCACGCTGTATAAAATCTCCAACGATATGCAGAGTCTGCTGCTGGTGGCAGTCGTGCTGACGCTGGCCGTCGGTCTGGTATGCAGTTATTTGGTCAGCCGCGGACTGGCGCATCCGATCCGGCAGCTGTCCGACGAGATAGCCGCTATACAGGATAAGAGAACGGAGATCCCAAAGCTCTCGCGCACCGGCATCCGCGAGTTAGACGGCTTTTCCACTGCAATCACCCAGCTCAGTCAGGATATTCTGGATACCTCCACGAAATTCCTGCGTATTATGGACATGGCAAGTATTGAACTCGGCGGCTATGAAATGCGTGAGGACAGCGATAAAGTATTCGTGACCGACAACTTTTTCTCCATGCTTGGCATGCAGGACATCGACCCGAATGATGTGACACGGGAGCAGTTTGAGATGCTGATGGAGAATCTGGTGCTGCAGAATGAGAGCTTCAGTCTGCAGGACGGCGGCTGTGTGTTCACCATTCCGCAAAAGGACGGCAGTGAGCGGTTTGTCATGCTGCGCATCACCTGCGAGGACGAGGTGCAGGTCGGTCTGGTCGAGGATGTGACTGCGACAACACTTGAGCGCCGCCGTATCGAGCATGAGCGCGATTACGATGTGCTGACCGGTCTGTACAACCGCCGTGCCTTTGATGCACAGGCGAAAAAACTGTTCCGTATGCCGGAAAAGCTGGGGCATGCTGCACTGCTGATGATGGATATGGATAACCTCAAGCATATCAACGACACGTTCGGCCATGACTGGGGCGACCGATATATCAATCTGGCGGGTCAGTGCTTCGCACAGACGCTGCCCCAGAATACCATTTGCGCCCGTATGTCGGGAGATGAATTCATTGTGCTGTTCTATGGTTACGATGAACGAGACGAAATCCGTCAGGTGCTGAACAGGCTTTCCGATGCAATGAAGGAGCGCACGGCGCTTCTGCCGAACGGCGACACCATGCGCATCAGCATTTCCGGCGGTATCGCGTGGTATCCGGAGAACGGCAGGGATCTGGCTACGCTCAAAAAGTATGCGGATTTTGCCATGTATCAGGTGAAGCATGAGTCCAAGGGCGAAATGGGTGAATTTGATATCGGTGCCTATAATCAGGAGGTCTACGCAGCACAGCTGCGCAGGGAATTCCTGCAGATGCTGCGTGAGAGCAGTGCAGGCTACCATTTTCAGCCGATCTTCTCAGCGCATACCGGCAGGGTAGAGGCGTATGAGGCGCTGCTGCGTGTGAAAATGCCGCTTCTGAGTTCGCCGCTGACCGTGATGAAGCTGGCGCGCGAGATGGACAAGCTGTACGAGGTTGAGCGGCTGACCGCCTTCAAGGCGGCATCCACGTTTGTGATGATGCAGAACAGGGGGCGACTGCATAGGAACACCAAGCTGTTTCTCAACTCGATTGCCAACAGCAGCCTGACGGATGAGGATGTTGCGGAATTCAAGGCGCAGTTTGCCGAGCTGCTGAATAATCTGGTTATCGAGATCACCGAGGAAGAGGAGATCGACCGCGAGGCGCTGGAGCGCAAGCGCAGGGCACTGGGCGATCAGGGCGCGTTCGCGCTGGATGACTGGGGCAGCGGTTACAGCAACAGCAACAGTCTGCTCGAGCTGTCGCCGGACTATATCAAGGTGGATATCACCATCATCTGCGATATCGACACCGATGCGGATAAGCAGCAGCTGGTCAAGGATATTGTGGAATACGCACACGGACGCGGCATGAAGATCGTTGCCGAGGGCATCGAAACCGAAGCCGAGCTGCGCAAGGTTATTGAGTTGGGCGTTGATCTGCTGCAGGGATATTTTCTGGCGAAGCCGGCGGCGTCTCCGAGTGAGATCGCGCCGCAGGCGCTGAGCGTGATTCGGTGGATGAATCGGTGAGCGGGTCGCTTGCAAAGCGGGAGAAGCTGCAGTTTCCATCCGCAATTCTCGATGGTTCAACCGGAACGAAAAAATCTTTACAATATGAAAAGTTTCCTCTTGACAAAAGAGCCGATATAGGATAGAATAAACACGTTCGATGTAAAGGCAAAACACTTTACACTTCGGAGGGAGGATCACCATGAAGGCAACACCGCTTGAAATGAGCCTGCTGTTTGACTTCTACGGAGAAACCCTCACCGAGAAGCAGCGCGAGTTGTTTGATCTGTATTACAATGAAGATCTTTCGCTTTCCGAGATCGCCGAGCACGCCGGCATCACCCGTCAGGGTGTGCGCGACAGCATCAAGCGAGCGGAGCACGCCCTTCATGAGATGGAGGACAAGCTCGGTCTGGTGGCCCGATACGGCGACACCGAGCGGTGCGCAGAGGAACTTCAGCACGAGGTTGAGCAGCTGCATGAATTGAACGCCGCACAACTGCACAGTGCCGAGGCGGACGAGATCGTTTCCCGCATGACGGCACTGCTCGAACAGCTCAGGCAGGAGGCTTAACATGGCATTTGAAGGGCTTACCGAAAAAATTTCATCTGCTTTTAAGCACCTGCGCAGCAAGGGAAGGCTGACCGAGTCCGATATCAAGGACGCAATGAAGGAAATCCGCATGGCACTGCTCGAGGCGGATGTCAACTTCAAGGTCGCAAAGGACTTCATCAAGACCGTTACCGAAAAGGCAACGGACGCGGAGATCCTCGAAAGCCTGTCTCCGACCCAGCAGGTCATCAAGATCGTAAATGAGGAGCTGGTTTCGCTCTTAGGCGGCCAGACTACTCGTTTGACCATATCACCGAACCCGCCCACCATCGTGATGATGGCCGGTCTGCAGGGCGCCGGCAAAACCACCAACTGCGCAAAGCTGGCCGCTCTGCTCCGCAAGCAGCAGCAGCGCCGACCGCTGCTCGTAGCCTGTGACGTTTACCGTCCGGCAGCTATCGAACAGTTAAAGGTAGTTGGCAAGCAGCTTAACATCCCCGTTTTTGACGAAGGTCAGGGCGATCCGGTCGAGATCGCAAAGCACGGCATCGACTTTGCCCGCAAGAACGGCTATGATCTGGTTTTCCTCGATACCGCAGGCCGCCTGCACATCGACGAAAAGCTGATGGATGAGCTGAAGAACATCAAAGCAACGGTCAAGCCCACCGAGATCATCCTCGTGGTGGACGCAATGACCGGTCAGGACGCTGTAACGGTCGCACAGACCTTTGACGAGGCCCTCGGTATCGACGGCGTGCTTATGTCCAAGATGGACGGCGACGCACGCGGCGGTGCAGCGCTTTCGGTCAAGGCTGTTACCGGCAAGCCGATCAAGTTCATCGGTACGGGCGAGAAGCTCGGCGATATCGAGCCGTTCCACCCGGACCGTATGGCAAGCCGCATCCTCGGCATGGGCGATGTGCTGACGCTGATCGAAAAGGCGCAGGAGTCCTTCGATCAGAAGCAGGCAGCCGAAACCGCCAAGAAGATGATGGCCGGCAAGCTGACGCTGACCGATTTTTACGATCAGCTGCAGAAAATGAAAAACATGGGCTCGATGGAGGAAATGCTCGGCATGCTGCCGGGTGTGGACGCAAAAGCCCTCGCCGGTGCAAAGATCGACGAAAAGCAGATGGCGCATACCGAAGCCATCATCCAGTCTATGACCCCGAAGGAGAGAGATAATCCCTCCATCATCAACTACTCCCGCAAGAAGCGCATTGCAAACGGCTGCGGATTGTCGGTCGAGCAGGTCAACAAGCTGCTCAAGCAGTTTGAGGCCATGCAGAAGATGACCAAGCAGCTTACCAGCATGGCACGCAGCAAGGGCAAAAAGCGCCGCGGCTTCCCGGGACTGGGCAGCTTCAAGCTGCCGTTTTAATCGCTATTCGTTTGTAAAGTAAATTTACAATAGATAAATTTCTATAACAGGAGGTGAAATTTCAATGGTAAAGATCAGACTGCGTCGCATGGGCGCTAAGAAGACTCCGTTCTACCGCATCGTTGTCGCTGATTCCCGTTACCCGCGTGACGGTCGTTTCATCGAGGAGATCGGCACTTACAATCCGCTGGCAGAGCCGGCTGTTGTCAACGTAAACGCTGACCGCGCTCAGGAGTGGATCAAGAACGGCGCTCAGCCGACCGATACCGTTCGCGGTATCCTGAAGAAGGCCGGTGTGCTGAATTGAGTGAGGTCGTCGAAATGAAAGAGTTACTGACTTATATAGTCGAAAATCTGGTTTCCGATCCGGCTGCGATTGCCATTACTGAGGAGATCGACGGCGATAACATCACCTACTCGCTGCGTGTAGCACCGGGAGATATGGGTCGCGTTATCGGTCGCCACGGCCGCATCGCAAAGGAAATCCGCACACTCATGAAAGCGGCAGGCAATCGCGAGAACAAGCGCGTCACAGTTGATATTCTCGACTGAGCCTGCGCGGATCGCGCCGAAGTGTTAATCACTTCAACTTGAATGAAGAGCCGGTGCCGTCAGGCGCTGGCTTTTTCCGAAAATCGCCGCAGCGCGGCGATTTTTTGTTTTATCTGCACCGATCCAGCGGGGTGTACGAACTGCGTAAGCGTGTTCGTCCCTAACGGGCGGGGTGTTTTTCGCTGAACCTCAGCGAGGAGTGGCGCCGCCTGCGGGCGGCGAGGACGCTGCGGCTGCGCGCCGCGGGCGCACAAGAGGGTAGACAACCTGCGGTTTTCCACCCTCTGATTTTCTCCCCTTTTCCCTTAGAGAGCACGGCGACAATCAGAGAACTGAGACTATCGGGGAACGGCAGAGGATTTTTCCTTCCGTGTCTTTCTCAACCGTTTTGCAGTGCCAGATACCGGACTGCTACACAGGCGGGTTCATTAGCGCTGGGTGCGGCATAACAGTGCCGCACAAACTCTTAACGTGTTGTGTTGGAAGGCACCTACGCAGTTCAGTGGTGGTGAATGCCTAAATTCGCAGGTGCCGTGCGTAGTAACGGGCTAAAGAATTGCGCGACCCGTCCGCAGACGGTGAAATCCCCGACAGATAAACGAATCACCATCAATCAAACATCGCAGAAATAAAAACGCTCACAGGCAGGAGGAAAGAACGAATATGCCGAAGAAATTTTTAGAGGCCGGCAAGATCGTCGGCACGCACGGCGTGCGCGGCGACCTGAAGGTGCAGAGCTGGTGCGACAGCCCTGAGGTGCTGTGTGACTTTGACACGCTCTATCTGGACGAAAAAACGCCTGTGACCGTCGAAAAGGCGCAGGTTCACAAGAATGTTGTGCTCATGCACATCAAGGGAATTGATACGGTCGAAGCCGCCGAGGCGATGCGCAACAAGGTGCTCCACCTCGACCGCGAGGACGTAGAGCTGCCCGAGGATCTCGTGTTCATTCAGGATATTCTGGGCTTCAAGGTGTTCGATCTGCGCGTTGACCGCGTAATCGGCCGCATCCGCGATGTGCTGACCAGTAATCCGGCGCATGATATGTACGAAATCGCCGGTGAGGACGGCCGCCTGATCTACATTCCGGCCATCAAGCCGTTCCTCAAGGAGATCGATATGGAAGCCGGCGTGATCTACGTTGAGAGCATCGAGGGCCTGATCGAATGAAAATCGACATTATGACGCTGTTTCCGGAGATGATCAACGCGGTTATGCGCGAAAGCATCATCGGACGCGCACAGGACAAGGGTGTTGTCGAGGTCAAGGCAACCAACATCCGCGATTATGCGCTTGACAAGCACCACAAGGCGGATGACGCGCCCTATGGCGGCGGACGCGGACAGGTCATGCTGGCTGAGCCGCTGTATCTGTGCCATCAGGCGCTGAGTGCCGGTGAGCATGTGCACACGGTGTTCCTCTCTGCACAGGGACAGCCGTTTAACCAGCAGAAAGCGCGTGAGCTGCTCGCAAAGGAGCACTTTATTCTGGTCTGCGGCCATTATGAGGGCATTGACCAGCGCTTTATTGACGAGTGCGTGGACGAGGAGATCTCCATCGGCGACTTTGTGCTGACCGGCGGGGAGATTCCTGCGATGGCTGTCGCGGACGCGGTATGCCGCATGGTGCCGGGCGTTCTGCCGGACGAGGAAGCGTTCACGGCGGAAAGCCACTGGGACGGTCTGCTCGAGCATCCGCAGTACACCCGCCCGGAAAACTGGCGCGGCAGAGAAGTGCCGGAGGTGCTGCTCTCCGGGCACCATGCCAATATTGAAGCATGGAGACGCGAAATGAGCCTGCGCCGCACGAAAAAGGATCGGCCCGACCTGTTTGCACGGTTTGAGCCGCAGAATAAGCGGGATAAAAAGATTCTCGATAAAATTCACAGCGATGAGCGGTAAAAAGAACCCTTCGGGGTTCTTTTTTGTTGTGCAAACGCGAAAAGAGAGCCTGCTTACACAGACTCTCTTTCCGGACAGCTCCAAAAGGAAAATTATGCGTTTGTATCATTGGACTGCTCGAGTGCGGCCTGTTCGTCCGCAAGAGCAGCTTCGCGCTTTTTCTCCAGACGCGAGCCGATAAAATAGCCGACAGCGGCCACAACGACCGCCCAGACGGTTGTGCTCGGGGATTTCGCCAGAATATCGCCCAGACCGGTACCCTGCATCTTCTCACTGAGAATACCGACCAGTCCGCACAGGATATAGCCGACAGCGGCGCCCAGACAGGTCAGCTGGAACACATGGCGCTTCATGCCGAAGATCTTCACATCGGCAGGATCAATATCTTCTTCTTCCTCTTCGGGTTCCGCGTCGAGGATGGCGGGTGCATTTTCATCCTGCGCAGCGGGCGGGGTATCTTCGGCTGCGGCAGGCAGGGTTTCCTGCTCCTGCACATCGGAAACCGCCTGTTCTTCGTCCAGCGGCTGCTGATTTTCGCTCATAGCGAGCACTTCCTCTCTTTTCCGGAGAAACGGCGATGGGTCACATCATATTGTTATTGCGCGTGCTCTCGGACGGAATGATGATCGCGGCGATGATATATGCCAGGATACCCGAACCGCCGAGAAAGCACACAAGCGCCCATGCCAGACGGATCAAAGTCGGGTCGAGATCAAAATATTCCGCGATGCCGGCACAGACACCGCACAGCATGCGGTTGGATTCACTGCGATACAATTTCTTGCCATTCATCGTAAAGTCTCCTTTTCTTTTATCATACGTTGTTTTGTGGATTTCGTCAAGTTACATCTTGACCCTGTGCATCTTGAGGAACAAGGCCGACCTCGTATTTGCTCAGCAGGTCGATGCGGCCGCTGCCGCCGACGGTCGCGTTCAGGTCGAGCGAGAAGTCGAGCCGATAGGACTTCGTTTCGGTATCATAGCGGTTGTCATACAGTGCCGTGCCGCTGCCGTCCTCGTTGAGCTGCACCAGAGAAGTGCCGTTCAGCGTGACCGGACCGCCGTTTGTATGCGCCTGTATATGGCACCGACTCAGATTGAATTCCAGCAGGGATGCCGAAATGTTTCCGGTGTTGGTGTAAAGGTTGATGTTCTGTGCATACAGCCCGTTGGTCGTCAGCGTGCCGTCCTGCGTGGAGAGCTTGATGCTGTCTGCGCTGAGGTTATCCTCGATGAACAGGTTTGCGGACTGCGTGCAGGCAATGTCTATCTCACGGAACGATGTGCTGTCCCGCGGGATAATGAGGGTGACAGTGCCGCTGTTCGCCCAGATGTTTGCTGTCCATTTGCCGTTTTGGGTAAAAGAACTGGTCGCAACGCTGTAATCGCCATCCAGCGTAAAGTCCGTGCCCGCGCCGGATACATACAGTATCTCAAAATCGCCGCCCTTGAGCGTCAGGTCGATGCTGGTGATATGGTCGAGCGACTGCTTGGGCAGGCTGTAACCTTCGATGGCATTCCGGCGGGTTTCGAGGTAATCCTGCACCCAGTCGGTGTCAAAATGGCTGTCATCATCTTCATCGGCGGTGACAATGTGGTCGCTGATGTTCACAAACTTATCGGAAAAATTTTGTGCGGCATCGCTGAACGGGTGCAGCGCACCATCGTAGTACACGCTGTAAAACTGTCCGCCGAGCACATGACCGACCGTTGTCAGTCCGAGTCCGAGCACCAGCACGGCAGTGCAGGCAATAATGAGCTTTTTCATACACTTCCACCTCCTGTACGGCGGCATCTGTTGCGAATCCAGTTAAACGGCGCACGCAGCACGGCGACAAAGGCGCGGAACACCGGCGGCACAAACAGAATGCTCAGCTTGATGGACAGCAGTCCGAGCAGGATACCGGCGGCAAAGGCAGCCAGTCCGTTGCCGAGTGTGACGAGCGCGTTCGCCGGTGTCGCCCACAGTGTGCAGGACAGCAGGGCAATCACGGCTCCGCCGCAAATCAGCGCAAGCGGAATGCCGTACAGAATGAGCAGTACAGCGAAAATCACCGCGAGCACGGTCACAACGATCGCCAGAAGCACGCCAAGCACGGTTGCACCTGCGCCAAACACGAGCGGCAATCCGATCGGGATAGCGAGCAGCACCAGCACAATCAGCAGCAGCGGACTGATACCGCGCCAGCGGCGCTTCTCTTTTATCGGCTGTGCATGCGGTACAGCGGTCAGTTCGCGGTAGTCCGCCAGAATCTGCGCGGCAACCTTTGCCGGCTCGCCGAGTTCCTCGATGGCCTTCGCCTCGTTTTCCGGGCCTGCGTCATCAAAATATTCTTCGTAATAGCGCAGAGCGTTCGCGCGTTCCTCCTCCGGCAAAACCGAAAGCGCACGCCGCAGCGCTGCCATGTAATCTGCTCTGTTCATTCGTTCACCCCTCCAAAAAAGATCGTGTCGATCCCGCTGCGGTAGTTCTGCCAGTCGATGCGGTGCTGCCGCAGAGCGGCTCTGCCGTGCTCGGTGATCTGGTAGTAGCGTCGGTTGCGGCCTGCATAGGCTTGATCGTAGGTGGTCAGGCAGCCGTCCTTCATCAGCCGCCGAAGTACCGGATACAGCGTAGATTCGGAAATATCCAGTACCTTTTGTACGTCCTGCGTGATACGGTAGCCGTAGGTGCTCTCTCGCTCGACTACGGCAAGCACGATGCCGTCCAGCAGGGAGGACGAGATGGGATAGGACATATGGAATCCTCCTCTCCTGTGTTTCTAATAATATTATATGAAATATAATATAGCCCGTCAACAGGTATATCAAAAATAACTATGAAGGAATTGTAAATTTTGTGGGATCAGTGCAGGAAAAACACTGTTTTCGCATTGTATTCGCCGGAAAGATAGCGTATAATGGTATCTGTATAAGTATGGGCAGAGGAAACGAACGAAAGGGCGAATCTGATAAATGAAACTGGCTGTATTATTCGGCGGTATTTCGAGTGAGCACGACATCTCGTGCCTGTCTGCCGCTTCTATTTTGCGAAACCTAAATAAAGATAAATATGAAATCTATCCAGTCGGCATCACCCGCAGCGGCGAGTGGTTCTACTGCCCGGACTGTGATCCGGACCGTGTAGAAAGCGGTGCGTGGGAGCGCATGACCGGCAAGGTAAAGGTCGTTCTCGCACCCGACCGCGGCATGCACGGCATGGTGCTGCTCCGTGAGGGAGAGATCGAGATTGTCCGTCTGGACTGCGTATTTCCGGTGCTGCACGGCGTTGGCGGCGAGGACGGCACGATGCAGGGTCTGCTCGAACTGGCCGGCATTCCGTACGTCGGCTGCGGCGTAGCTGCAAGCGCGAATACGATGGACAAGGCACTGACCAAAAAGGTCGTTGAGGGCACCGGCGTCCGTCAGGCGCGGTACTATCTGGCGCTGAGATATGACTTTGAGCGCAATGCCGAGGCAGTAATCGCCGCGGCTGCGGAAACGCTGGGCGCGTTCCCGGTATTCGTCAAGCCGTGCTCGCAGGGCTCGTCCGTGGGCGTTGCCAAGGCGAACAATCTGCTCGAGCTGGCCGAGGGCCTGACCGAAGCATTTAAGCTGGATACCAAGGTGCTCGTCGAGGAGTTCATCGACGGTCACGAGGTCGAGTGCGCTGTGCTCGGCAACCTTGAACCGCAGGCCTCCACGGTCGGCGAGATCGCTCCGACGCAGGAGTTCTACACCTTTGACGCCAAGTACAAGGACGAAAGCTCGCGTCTGTACATTCCGGCACATATCACCGAGGAGCAGCTTGCGACCGTCCGTCAGGACGCTGTCCGCGTTTACACCGCACTCGGCTGCCGCGGCCTGTCCCGCGTGGACTTTTTCGTAACGCACGACAGCGGCGAGGTCGTTTTCAACGAGCTGAACGCGATTCCGGGCTTTACCTCGATCAGCATGTACCCCAAGCTGTTTGACTACGAGGGCATCGGCTATGCCGAGCTGCTCGACCGCCTGATCTCTCTGGCACTGGAGGAGCACAATGGATAAGCGTGCGATTGGCGTATTTGACTCCGGCTTGGGCGGTCTGACCGCCGTGCGCCGTCTGCACGCCCTGATGCCGCAGGAAAATATCATCTATTTCGGCGATACCGGCCGTGTGCCGTACGGTACGCGCGGCCGCGATATCATCACTAAGTATGCCCGGCAGGATGTGGCGTTTCTGCGCCAGTTTGACCTGAAATCCATCATCATTGCCTGCAACACCGTGTCCGCTATCGCGCTTGACCTGCTTTCCGATGAGAACGACATCCCAATCATCGGCACGGTCGAGCCTGCCTGCCGCCGCGCCATGACCATGACGCAGACCGGCAGAGTCGGCGTGATCGGCACGGCGGCCACCATCCGTTCGGGTGCATACGAGAAGTATCTGCACAAAAAGGACGGCACGCTCGACCTGTTCACGCAGGCGTGCCCGCTGTTCGTGCCGCTGGTCGAGAACGGCCGCGTGCACCGCGGCGATGTGGTCATCGAAACGATCGTGAAGGAATATCTCACGCCGCTGAAGGACGCAGGTGTGGATACGCTGATTCTCGGCTGCACACATTATCCGCTGCTCGAGGAGGTCATCGGCGACTTTATGGGTCCGGATGTGACGCTCATTGACTCGGGCGCAGAGGCGGCAAACCTCGCTTCCACGCAGTTTGACCCGAACGAGGGCACGGGTACAACGCAGTATTTCGTTTCGGACGATCCGCAGGGCTTTGACCAGCTCGCCGAGCTGTTCCTGCAGGAAAAGGTCGATGTCGGTGCGGAGCTTGTAGATATTGCCCGCTATTAAGGAGCATAGAAATATGAAGAAGGACGTTTGGCTGACGATTTCCTCGCAGCAGCAGTTTGCGGGCTGTGACGAGGAGAACATCGACCTGCAAACCGCTGCCACGCTGTACGAGCGCGGCGGAAAATATTACATCGCATACGAGGAAAGTGAACTGACCGGACTCGAAGGCACCAAGACCACCGTCAAGCTGGACGGCAAAACGGTTGCCCTCATCCGCACGGGTACGTTTCCCTCGCACATGCTGTTCGCTGAGGACGAGCGCCATGTCGGTCTGTATCAGACGCCGGTCGGCAGCGAAATGGCTATCGCCACCCATACCTCGCGGGTGCACAACACCATCGGCGAGAACGGCGGACACCTTATCATCGACTATACGGTCGAGGTGGACAACTCTCTCATGGGAGAACACCACTTTGAGATGACGGTATCGACCAAACCGAACATTCAGGTCGTTTAATAAAGTAAAAATAAGAGATTTAGATATAGGAGTGTACACATGAACGCATACGAAATCGCACGCGCCGAAGCAACCCGCGTTGTAGAAGCGGCGTACCGCAAGGCTGTAGCCGCAGGCGAGCTGCCTGAGGGCACCATTCCTCCGGTTGCAGTAGAGACCCCGAAGGATTCTTCCAACGGCGACTGGGCATCCACCTTTGCCATGCAGTGTGCAAAGCCGCTGCACATGGCGCCGCGCAAGATCGCGGAGAGCATCGTAGCCAACCTCGACCTCGAGGGCAGCTGCTTTGACACCGTGACCATTGCAGGCCCCGGCTTTATGAATTTCACGCTGAATCAGGGCTGGTACGAGCAGGCTGTCCGCGGCGTATTCGCCATGGGCGAGAATTACGGCCGTACCGAGAGCAAAAAGCCGGAAAAGGTCATGGTAGAGTTCGTTTCCGCCAACCCGACCGGCCCGATGCACATGGGCAACGCGCGCGGCGGTGTTCTGGGCGACTGCCTGTCCTCGGTTCTGGACTGGTCCGGCAACGACGTTACCCGTGAGTTCTACATCAACGATGCAGGCAATCAGGTAGACAAGTTCGCGCACTCTGTTGAGGGCCGCTATATCCAGGAGATCCGCGGCGAGGACGCCATCGAGTTTGACGCTTCCTGGTATCAGGGCGACGACATTAAGGCGCTGGCGCATGATCTGGTAGAGCAGTACGGTGACAGCCTGCTCGAAAAGACCCCGGAGGAGCGCTTCGCCGTTATCGAGGGTTACGGCCTGCCGACCAACATTGCCCGCATGGAGCGCGACCTCAAGCGTTACAAGATCAACTACGACGTATGGTTCCGCGAGTCCACTCTGCACGAGAGCGGTTACGTTAAGGAGACCATTGATATGCTGACCGCCAAGGGCGCAACCTACGAGACCGAGGACGGCGCACTGTGGCTCCGTTCGACCGACTTCGGCTGCGACAAGGACGACGTTCTGCGCCGTGCAAACGGTTTTTATACCTACTTTGCGGCGGATATTGCCTACCATCGCAATAAGTTTGAAAAGCGCGGATTCGACCGTGTTATCAACATCTGGGGCGCTGACCATCACGGTCATGTAAAGCGTCTGCAGTGCGCTCTGGATGCACTCGGACTGGACGGCTCGCACCGTCTGGAGATCGTGCTCATGCAGCTTGTCCGCATGATGCAGGGCGGCGAGGTTGTCCGCATGTCCAAGCGTACCGGCAAGAGCCTGACCCTGACCGACCTGCTCGACGAGATTCCGGTAGATGCAGCGCGTTTCTTCTTCAATTCCCGCGCGGCGGAGACCCAGATGGAGTTCGACCTTGACCTTGCTATCAAGCAGGATTCCGACAACCCGCTGTACTATGTGCAGTACGCGCACGCGCGTATCTGCTCCGTGCTCAGGAACGCACAGGAGAGCGGCATTGCGCTGCCGGATACCGGCAAGACCGACCTGTACGTGCTGACCGGCGCAGATGAGCGTCAGCTCATCAAGCAGGTTGCTCTGCTGCCCGAGGAGATCGTGCAGTCCGCTGTCAGCCGCGATCCGTCGCGCCTCAACAAATACGCCGTTGCACTGGCGCAGCAGTTCCATCATTTCTACAATGCCTGCCGCATCAAGGATGCCGAGCCGACTGTCCGTGATGCGCGTCTGACCCTGTGCCTGGCAGCAAAGCAGACCATTGAGAACGTGCTGAAACTCATCGGCGTAGACGCACCGGAGTCGATGTGACAACGTATAGGGGACTTCAAAAGTCCCCTATATACGAAGTATGGTTCTGGAGAAACCATACTTCGATACCCGAATGACGCGCTCCAAGAGCGCTGGGTCGGGGTAACAAAACCCACGCACATGTCGCGGGTTTTGTTGCGGCGCATGCGCCGCTGATTGAAAGCCGCCGTGTAACGGCGGCCGTCTGCGGACGGGACCAATGGCTCGGTTTTTCGGTAAAAAACCTGCCATGCGGTTACGTTTTGCAAGCAAAACGGATTTTTTGCCGCGCTGAGCGCGGAGGAGAACCACATGAAAAAATTAGCGAAAAGAATAGCGGCACTGGCGATGACGGCGGCAATGATGACCGCCTCCGCCGGTGCGATCACGCAGGACGGACAGAGCGAAACGTGGTTTGACGGCGTTTGGGCGCTCATTGATGCTTTCGGCCTCAAGGCAGAACATGATCCGTACGTTCTGCAGAACTATATCAATAAATATCTGGAAAAGCATCCGGATGAGATGTATGACGTGCTCAACGACATTCTCTCGCTGCTCGATACGCATTCCATGTATCTGTCGAGCGAGGAGTATTCGCAGGGATTTTCGACGCTTGAGGGCTTTGTCGGCATCGGTGTCGGCCTGCAGGAGACAGAAAACGGCGTACAGATCGCTGAGGTCATGCGCTATTCAGCGGCGGAGGAAGCCGGTCTGCAGATTGGCGATCTTATCGTGAAAATCAACGGTGAGGACGCAACCAAGCTGAAAAATGCCGATGTAGCGTCTAAGCTGCGCGGCGAGGAAGGCACGTCGGTCAAGCTGACCGTGCGCCGCTACGGACGGGACATTACCGTTACCTGTGAGCGCCGTCAGGTCAACCGCGTGTACGTTTCCAACAAGACGATGGCGGACGGTGTGGAGTACATCAAGGTCAGCGCCATCGGCTCGCAGAACGACTGGTCGGCGTTTTCGGAGATTTGGGACAGCCTGCCGTCCAAGAACACCCGTGCGGTCATTCTCGACCTGCGCGGCAACGGCGGCGGCCTGATCGACGCGGCGCTCAAAATGGCGAATGCTATGACACCGGTCAAGGATGCAGAGCTTGCCGGCGTCCGCTACCGCGACGATATGGGCGGCCTGGAGCAGACCTATTCGACCGGCAATGCGCTGCCGCTGGGCAAGATTGTCGTTCTGGTGGACGGCGGCACGGCTTCCGCGGCGGAGCTGCTGGCAGGCAGCCTGCAGGACACCGGCTCGGCGACACTCATCGGCAGCAAGACCTACGGCAAGGGACAGGGTCAGTTCCACATTGATCTGGTAAACGGCGACAAGCTGGTCATCACCACGCTGGAACTCGAGCTGCCCAAGCAGGGCTGCTGGGAAGGCGTCGGCCTGACGCCGGATATCCAGCTGGAAAACCGCAAGGTTACGGTCAATACCAAGGACCTGAAACCGCTCGATACGAGCACAACCCTGCGTTTTGGCGACAGCTCGGACGCGGTTTACGCCATGACCGAGCGCCTGTCGCTGCTGGGGCTGCTCACCGAAGCAACCGGCAGGTATGACGGCGACGTAGCGGACGCGGTAGCGTCCTTCCGGGCGGCTTACGATCTGCCTGCGGCGCTGTATGCGTCTCCGGAGATGCTGAGTGCACTGGACGAAGCGGTTACTGCGCTGAACGGCCAGACCTATCTGGTGGACGATCAGCTGCAGAGCGCACTTGAAATGTGCAGACTGGCGGCGGCAAAACCGCAGAAGTATATCGTTAAGAGTGACGGCAGCTGGACGAAAAAGTAAACTTTATCAACTGAAATATGAATATTTTTCATCTTCTTAGGAGGAAGAACAACCTTGGATATTCCTTTATGTCAATCCGAGCATAAACCGCAGCTTTTGCTGAACGATCCGGCGGCAATTCCGCTGTATCATACTGCGCCTGAGCGGTTTGCAGGCGCGCTTGCACCGAATGCCGAATTGTGTGATGCATGGTCTGAAGAACTGGCACCGCTGCCGGTCGGCCTGGCGCTCGCGTGCCCGCCCGAACCCGATGCGGAGCACTGCGAACGCCCGATCACCATGCACTATATTGAGCAGTGCAAGGATGCCTTTCGTCCGCTGCTGCACGACGATGCGGCGTTCTATTATCTGCATGGCGCGCCGACGTTTCCGGCACTGCGTGCCGCTGTGCTGGCTCTGGGCGATCTGTGCGGCCGAACGGTAATTGCGGAGCTGAATGTGGAGGACGATGAAGGCCATCTGCCGGACGGCACGGATGTGCGGGCGGCTATCGGTGTGCTGCAGCGCATTGGCGTTACGACTGTGCTGATCAGCGCACACGATCCCGAATCGCTGACGCAGGCGCTCGAAATCGCGGCACCGTATGCGCGGCTGTCGCTCGGCGTGTGCATGCACGCGGACTGGCTGTCTCAAACCACACTGTACAACACTGAGGTCATTGTGCCCGACATTACGGAAGCATTCGTCGCAGCGCTGCACGGCAATCAGGTGGCGTGCAAAACGCTGCCGCGCGATCACGATGATTTTATCTGTGCGCCGGATGGCAAGCACGCGCATTTTATCGCTCCGACCATCGACATTTCAGATGAGATCGAGTGCGGTCCGCATCTGGATGAGGATCTCATCGAAGCCGAGGATGATTCGGGTGCGTTCAAGCTGCTGCTCGAAACCGAAGAGGATGTTGTCACACTGGAGGAATCCCGCTATATGATCTCGCGTCCGCTGTGCCTGTGCGCGGAATCTGCCGACCTGCTGGAGCAGGGTCTGCGGGTTTTTCCGGGACTTGCGCTGTATGACGGCACATGGGAGCAGGAAGACGCGGTCATTTCGTACTTTGAGACGAAATACGGCATGATCCGCTTATAGGGGACTTCAAAAGTCCCCTATATACGAAAGACGGTTCCGGAGAAACCGCCTTTCGATACCCGAATGACGTGCCCCAGGGGCACTGGGGCGGGGAAACAAAACCCACGCACATGTCGCGGGTTTTGTTGCGGCGCAATGCGCCGCGGATTGAATGCTGCCGCAGAGCGGCAGTCGCCTGCGGGCGGCCGCTATCCTTGCGCGACTTCTTGGTCGCGCTGCGGGACCAAAGACTCGGTTTTCTGGACGAAAACCGGTCTTGTAGTTGCAATTATGCAAGCAAATTGTTATTGAATACCGCGCGGAGCGCGGTTATCTGGATAGGAAAGGCAGGGTGGAACCTATGGACTGGAGAGAAGTTACGATCTACACGACGACCGAGGGCATCGGTCCGGTCGAGGCACTGCTTGAGGACAACGGTGTAGAAGGCTATGTGCTTGAGGATGCGGCGGATTTTGAAGAATTTCTCAAGGACACCGAAATATACTGGGACTATGTAGACGAGGATCTCGTGCGCGAGAAGCGCGCGCAGGAAACCTGTCTGAAGATTTATCTGCCGGACAGCGACGAGGGTGCAAAGCAGTACGCGGATATCCGTGCCGCGCTGGAAAACCTCAAGGCACGCGATGAGGAGCACGCCTGGGGCCGACTGTGTACCGAAACCGCGCTGACCCGTCAGGAGGACTGGGAGTGGGGCTGGAAGCAGTATTTCAAGCCGTTCCCGGTGGGACGCGGCTTTATGATCAAGCCCTCGTGGGAGACGGTTGAGGACCCGCAGGGCCGCCGTATCCTTGAAATCGACCCGGCGTCGTCCTTCGGCACCGGCAGCCACGACACGACCCAGCTGTGCATGATGGCGCTCGAGGATGCGGTAAAGCCGGGTGACAAGCTGCTCGATATGGGCACCGGCTCGGGTATTCTGGCCATTGCGGCGGCTATGCTCGGTGCGGATGTGCAGACTATCGTCGATATCGACGAGAACTGCCTGAAAACTGCACACGAAAATGCGGAAAAGAACCATGTTGAGATCGGCAGGGGTCTGTGCGGCGACGCGCTGCGCGACCCGAAGCTTGCCGAGGACATCGGCGGCGGCTACGACGTGATCGTGGCGAACATCGTGGCTGATGTCATCATCGGCATGTCGCCCATGTTTGCGGATAAGCTGGTCAAGGGTGGTACGCTGATCTGCTCCGGCATCCTCAACGAGCGTGCCGAGGAGGTGCGCACGGCGCTGGAAAAGAGCGGATTTACGATTCTTTCGCACGAGAAGAGCGATGACTGGAGCGCTTTTGCTGCGAAAAAGTGATTTATTTCAGGATTCACGGAATGTTCACTTGCCAAACGGCTGTTTTTTTGCTAAAATAGGAAAGGTTATTTGATTATTATGCCTCGATTTTTTGTCGATCAGCAGCCGCAGGACGGCGTGCTGACCCTTACCGGAGAAAACGCGCATCATGCGGGACGTGTTCTGCGTCTGCGCGTCGGCGAAGGTGTTACCCTGTGTGACGGTGCCGGAATGGATTTTGACTGCACGGTGGAAGCCGTGGAGAAGGAAGCCGTGACCTGCCGGGTCGTAAGCTGCCACGCGGCGGATACCGAGCCGAAGCAGGCTATCACGCTGTTTATGGCGCTGCCTAAGGGCGACAAAATGGAATTTATCGTGCAGAAGGCGGTAGAACTCGGCGTCAGCCGTATCGTGCCGTATCTGTCCAAGAATTGCGTTTCCCGACCGGATAAGACCGAAAAGAAGGTGGAACGCTGGCGTAAAATCGCTGCCGAGGCAGCAAAGCAGTGCGGCAGAGGACGTCTGCCGGAGGTGGCAGCCGTTGTACCGGTCGCTCAGGCGATCGTGCAGGCGGCGCAAAGTGAAACGGCACTGTTTTTCTACGAAAACGAGAAGCGGACCGGTCTGCACGACGCGCTTGCAGGCGGTGTCAAGGACACGGTTTCGCTGATGGTCGGGCCGGAAGGCGGCTTCGATCCGGCTGAGGCAAAGGCAGCCGTGGACGCGGGACTGCAGAGCGTTTCGCTCGGTACACGCATCCTGCGGTGTGAGACTGCGCCGATTGCGGCGCTTGCGGCCGTGCTCTATGCCGGTGGCAACATGTGAGAAGAAATAAAGGGAGTGTTAAACATTGGCAAAAAACAATGTGGGTAAAAAGCCAATTTCTCAGGAAGAGTATACCACCAACAAGGTACTCGCGGTATTCAGCGTGTGCCTGCTCGGCGTGCTGGTGCTGATGATCCTCGAGCGTCTGCTGGGCTACAGCAACACTTGGAAGACCGGCGTGCTGGTAACGCGGGTGCTGCTCGGCGTGGGCATTGTCGGCGCAGCAGCCGGCATTATCATGCTGGGACAGGAGCATGCAGGCAAGCGCAGCAGCGTGCGCCGCATCGTATGCGGACGCAATATGCTGATTGCAAGCATCGTTGCCATCGTATTCCTGACCGCGATCAACTACTACGGCACCATGCCGATCAAGGCGATGTATGTTGTTCTGCCGGTTTTGGCAGTGTATTATCTGGTGTATCATTCTTATGCGCCGGAATTTTTCCTGATTGCAGTAGATACCGGTGTGGGTGTTGCGGCGATGCTGGTGATTCACCGTGCACTGGTTTCGGCTAACCATACGTGGATGTCCACCGTGGCGGTAGCAGGTACCGCGGTGCTGGCGCTGATCCAGATCGGTGTTACGGCTTCTCTGCGCCGCAAGAAGGGCAAGTTCACCTTCCGCGGCAGCAAGATCGACACCCGGTTCAGCAAGAACGCGTACCTGATGCTCACCATTACGCCGATCGTGATGGTAGCGCTGACGGCAGTCGTTGTACTTGCGGCAAGTCATGTCATGATCGCACTGGGTGCGGCAGCGGCATATCTGTTCATCACTGCGGTATATTACACTGTGAAGCTGATGTGATAATTGCATTTTTGTCGAAGCGCGGTGCGTTTTGACGGTTAGACAGCGGGCGGCGCAGCCGCCCGCTTTGTCATACCCGAAGGAGGGGACGTATGAGACGATTTTTCGGCTTTCTGCTGACCATGACTCTGCTTGGCGGCGGTGCATTCTGGCTGCCGTATCTGCAGGCGAAGCCGGTGGATAATGTCTATCAGGCGGCAGGTCTGCTCCGGCAGGACGCGGAGAACGGCGGAAACGGCGTTGCCTTCCGCGAGGACAACGTGGACGCGGACGAGGTGTACAGGGCACTGGAGGCGCAGTATCCATACGCATTCGCGCTGCACGCGGTAACACGGCCGAATAAGACCATTGAGCTGAACACTGAGGTTTCTCGGCAGGCGCGGCAGGAGCAGGCGTGGGAGTACGCCAGGGTTCTGGCGGCAGGCTCGGTTTCGCAGACCATGACGGCCGAGGAGAAGCTGCGTGCGCTGCACGATACCCTCATCCGTCAGTGTGAGTACGATGTGGATACGGCAGAGGAGGACGCTCCGGACGGCTCGGCACCCGCTTTCGCGGCAGACGGCGCGCTGCTCGATCATAAGGCTGTGTGTGCCGGTTACGGTCGCGCGTATGAGATGCTGTGCAAGGCGGCAGGCATTCAGGTCATCTATGTCGCATCCGAGGAAATGAACCACGGCTGGAATGCTGTGCGGCTGGGCGGCACAACATATTACATCGACTGCACGTTTGACGACCCGATTCCGGACAGAGGCGAATATGTATCCGATCAGTATTTTATGCTCACCGGAGAAGAGCTGGCGCAGACGCATACTTGGAATGAGGCGTTCTACGAGCAGCTTCTGGACAGTCTGCAACAGGGCGGGAAATAGCGGAAAAATCGGTTCCAAAACTTTTTCAAAAAAATTTGAAAAAAGGTGTTGACATTTACTCGATTATGGACTATACTAAACAAGTCGTCAGCGAGCGGGCGATAACAACGGAAAAGGATATGGCGGTATAGCTTAGTTGGCTAGAGCGTCCGGTTCATACCCGGAAGGTCATTGGTTCAAGTCCAATTACCGCTACCATTTTCCCTTGGCCCGTTGGTCAAGCGGTCAAGACACCGCCCTTTCACGGCGGTAACGGGGGTTCGATTCCCCCACGGGTCACCACTTGGAAGTTTAGCTCAGCTGGGAGAGCATCTGCCTTACAAGCAGAGGGTCAGCGGTTCGAGCCCGTTAACTTCCACCACGAAAACCACTCACGAAAGTGAGTGGTTTTTCTTTTTGCCTTTAGAAACCACTGGCTTTTCGGGGGCACGAGTTTCGTCAGCAATACGCCCTGTCTGGGCGGGAGGTTTTTCACTTGAAATCAAGCGAGGAGTTGCGCTCTGCGGAGCGCGGGGCGCGGCACGTTCCCGCCGTCCGCAGACGGCGAATCCCCCGCTGAGGTTCAGCGGAAAACTCTCCGCCCGGAAAGGGACGAACACGCTTGCGCGGTTCGAGTACCCCACTCAGCCGGTGCTGAGAAATGCCGCCCGGATAGGGCGAACCGCCTGCGCGGTTCGTGCATCCCAGCGGGTCGGTGCCGGAATAGCCTGCGTTGCGGTTAAACCACCGCAACTTCACATAAACTACGTTTGCGTTACTCCCACATATACGGTATAATATAACCCGTTAGACAAACTTTTCCGGAATCGAGGGAAATTATGCAACAAGTGACCCGAAAAACGCTGGGTGCGGGAATCAATCTCACCTGCGTGACCACACCGAAGTTTAAGCGGGCAGTGCTGCGTGCGATGCTGGTGCTGCCGCTCGGCGGCGAGGATGCCGCGCTGCGCGCGTGTCTGCCGCAGGTTTTGCGCCGCGGCACGGCCAGGCTGAACGATATGCAGGCGTTCGGCACCGCGCTCGATGAGCTGTACGGTGCGCGTATTGAAGCTGCAGTGCGCAAGGAGGGCGAGAACCTGTGCATCGGCTTTCTGTCCGACTGTATTGATGAGGCTTATGCACCGGGAGCCGACGGCCTGACCGCCGGTGTGATCGGTCTGCTGTGCGATCTGCTGTACAACCCGTATCTGCAGGACGGCCTGTTCTGCGCCGCCTATGCAGAGGGAGAGCGCGGCAACCTGATCGACCGCATTGCTGCCCTTAAAAATGATCCGCGTTCGTGGGCGCCGCGCCGGCTGAATGAGATCATGTGCGAAAACGAGGACTACGGCAAGTCCGCGCTTGGTACGATCGAGCAGGCGGAGCGCATTACATCGGAAACGCTGTACGCGGCCTATCGCCGCGCGCTGAGTGAGGCGCAGGTGGAGCTGTTCTACTGCGGTACGATGATGCCGGACGAGGTGGAAGCGCGCTTCATGGCAACGCCGCTGGCCCAGCCGCGCGAGGGCACGCTGTATCAGCCGCACACGGTCGTGCAGGCGCGGCCTGTTGGTGACGTTCGTGAGGTCGTTGAGGATGCCGAGGTAACCCAGGGCAAGCTGTCACTCGGCTTCCGCACCGGCGGTGCATCACTGACCGGCGGAGAACCGGCGGCGTACTGGATGTTCCAGACCATCTACGGCGGCTCGACAAGCGCGAAGCTGTTCCTCAACGTGCGAGAGAAAAAGTCGCTGTGCTACTATGCAAGCGCACAGTTTGTAGCATCTAAGGGACTGATGATCGTGGGCTCCGGCATCGAGAACAGAAATTTCGAGGTCGCACGCGATGAAATCCTGCACCAGTTGGATTTGTGCCGTGCAGGCGAAATTACGGACGCAGAACTCGAAAGCGCACGCAAAACGCTGGTCAACGGCTGGCGCACTATGCTCGACGACCCGCTTACACTCGAGCGCTACTGGATGGGACAGGCGGCCGCAGGCACGCTTGTATCGCCCGAGGCGCGCATCGAGCAGGTGGCCGACATCACGCGCGAGCAGGTCATTGCCGCGGCACAGGGCACAGCGCTTGACACGGTATTCTTTATGAAGGGAGCGGCAAAATGACAAAGAATGATTCCGCTCTGCACGAGAGTATGCAGACCCGCACGCTGGCAAACGGTCTGCGCATCTGCTATCTGCCCAAGGAGGGCTTCAGCAAGACCTTCGCCATTCTGGCGACCGATTTCGGTTCGGTGGACGCATCGTTCACCTTTGAGGGCAAGCGGTATGACACACCGGCGGGCGTTGCGCACTTCCTTGAGCATAAGATGTTCGAGGATGAGGACGGCAATGCACTGCAGAAATTCGCCCGCACCGGTGCAAGTCCGAACGCCTTCACAAGCCACACCATGACGGCGTATCACTTTTCCTGCACCGACCGGTTTGAGGAGAATCTGGAGATTCTGCTTAAATTCGTGTTCACGCCGTACTTCACGGATGAAAACGTGGAGAAGGAACGCGGCATTATCAATCAGGAGATCCGCATGGTAGAGGACACACCCAATTGGGAGGTGTTCGTCGGCGCGTATGAGGGCCTGTACCGCAATCATCCGGTGCGCGTGTCCATTCCGGGCAGCGAGGAGAGCATTTCGCATATTACACCGGAGCTGCTGTACACCTGTCACCGTGCGTTTTACAGTCCGAAGAACATGGCGCTCGTGGTGTGCGGCACAGCGGACTTTGAGCAGGTATGCCGCATGGCAGAGGAGATTTCACCGCAGGACGCACCGGAGATCGGTCAGCGTCATTACGGCGAGCGCCGCGCGGAAGTCCATCAGCCGGTTGTGACGCGCAAAATGCAGGTGTCGCTGCCGCAGTGTATGGTCGGCTTTAAGGACGTACCGGTTCCGGCAGGCGAAAGCCGCCTGCGCCGCAGTCTGATCGGTGATCTGGCGGTGCGTATTCTGTGCGGCGATACCTCTCCGCTGTATGCAAAGCTGTACGAAAAGCGGCTGCTCGGACGCGATTTTGATGTGGATTACTCGCTTATTCCGGATGGCGCATGCGCGATCCTCGGCGGCGAGAGCCGAGATCCTGCGGCTGTGCGCGAAGCGCTCGAGCGGGAGACTGCACGGCTGGCGCAGGAGGGCATCGAGCCGAAGCTGTTCCGCCGCATGAAGAACGCACTGTACGGCATGCGTTTGCGTATGCTGGATGTGCCCGATCTATATGCACGGCAGGAGATCGCGTCTGTTTTTGCGGGCGAGCATTATCTGGATTTTGCCGGGCTGTTTGACACCATTCATGCGGAGGATGTGCAGGAAATGTTCCGCCGCTGGGCACAGCCGAACCGCTCGACCATGTCGGTGGTAGAGCCGAAGTAACGATAGAAAGAAGAAAGATCATGGAACACACAATTTCATTTCCGGCGCTCGGCCTGAACCTTGACATCAACCGTGTCGCTGTCAATCTGTTCGGCAAGGATATTTACTGGTATGGCATTATTATCTGTCTGGGCTTTGTGCTGGCGGCGCTGTATGTCAATCGGCGGACGCAGGAGTTCGGCGTTACGTCGGACAATCTGATGGACTGCCTGATCATCTGTGTGCCGGTCGGCATCATCAGCGCCCGCATTTACTATGTGGCGTTTGAATGGGGCTACTACAGCCAGCATCCGAATGAGATCATCGCCATCTGGAAGGGCGGCATTGCGATTTACGGTGCGGTCATCGGTGTTGTGATTGTACTGGCGGTGTACAGCAGAATGAGGAAACTGTCGTTTGCCAGCCTGTGCGATCTGGCGGCGTTCGGTCTGCTGATCGGTCAGTGCATCGGAAGATGGGGCAACTTTGTCAACGGTGAGGCACATGGCGGTGCAACCTCTCTGCCGTGGGGCATGAGCATTGACGGCGCCTCTCCGGTGCATCCGACCTTCCTGTATGAGTCGCTGTGGAACTTTGTCGGTTTCCTTGTGCTGCATTTCTATTCGAAGAAGCGCAGGTTCAAGGGCGAAATGGCGCTGCTGTATGTAGCGTGGTACGGTTTGGGCCGTGCGTGGATCGAGGGCCTGCGGACGGACAGCCTGTATCTCGGCCCGGTGCGCGTATCGCAGCTGCTAGCCGGCATAAGCTGCATTGCGGCGATTGTTGTGCTGGTACGGCAGTATAACCGCATCAAGGTTGAAAAGGCGTTCTATGCGCCGGAGCAGGACAAGGCGGACGAGAAAAAAGGCGAATAACATTTCACGATAAAGGAGAACGACAACATGAGTGCAGTAAGAATGGACGGCAAGGCACTGTCTGCGAAGGTGCGCGGCAGCATTCTGGCAGAGACCGAGGCGCTGAAAAAGCAGGGCGTAACGCCGGGTCTGGCGGTTATTATCGTCGGCAACGATCCGGCGAGCGAGATTTACGTCCGCAATAAGGAGCGCGCCTGCGAGCAGTGCGGCTTTTACAGCGAGAAGTACGCGCTTCCCGAGGAGACCACACAGGAGGAGCTGCTTGGTCTGATCGCGCAGCTCAACGAAAGTCCGGCAATTTCGGGCATCCTGTGCCAGATGCCGGTGCCGAAGCATATTTCCGAGCAGGCGGTCATCGACGCCATTGACCCGAAGAAGGACGTGGACGCGTTCCATCCGGTCAATGTCGGCAAGATCATGGTCGGCAATTTTGATTTCGTGCCGTGCACGCCCGCGGGTGTCATGGAACTGCTCGACGAGTACAAGATCGACCCGAAGGGCAAGGAGTGCGTCGTAGTCGGCCGCTCGAATATCGTCGGCAAGCCGATGAGCATGCTGCTGCTGCACCGTCACGGCACGGTTACCATTTGCCACAGCCGCACGCAGGATCTCGCAGAGGTGTGCCGTCGTGCGGATATTCTGGTAGCCGCTGTCGGCAAGGCAGGCTTTATTACGCCGGATATGGTCAAGGAGGGCGCAGTGGTGATTGACGTTGGCATCAACCGCAACGCCGAGGGCAAGGTTTGCGGCGATGCGGCACCGGAGGTTATGGAAAAGGCCTCTTACATGACGCCGGTTCCGGGCGGTGCCGGTCCGATGACCATCACCATGCTGATGAAGAATACGCTCAAGGCGGCAAAGCTGCAGAACGGCATCCGGTAAATAAAAAACGTCCGTATCCGGGTTGACAATCCGGGTGCGGGCGGGTATACTAAAGATAACGAAAGGTGCTGCCGGTAGACGGTCAGCACCTAAAGAAAACGGAAGAAATAACCGCAATCATTGGGAGTGAGAGGCGGTTATTTCTTCTTTGGTCCTAAAATACGCTCAATAAGTACAAGTATCACTACACGAATTACGAGATATTCCATAAAACCACCCCCTTTACAGGGGCAAGACTTAACCGCCTACCGCAGGCGCGGCAGCACCTTTCTTAACGACAAGTATAACAGAAATCGACTGCTTTTGCAATCCCACCAAATTTCGGCGGGATTGTTTTTATTTTGTAAATTAGAAAAGATTGACCTTTGTCCGGATTCATTCTATAATAAAGCTAATGAGTTAACCGCAACATACGGTTTATCACGTCAGGGGAGGACGAATACAATGGATATGAAGAAGCTTGCCGGCGATAAGGCGGCAGAGTATGTAAAGGACGGCATGGTTGTTGGTCTGGGCACCGGTTCCACTGCGTACCACATGGTAAATGCAGTAGGCGAGATGGTAAAGAACGGCCTGAAGATTCAGGCGATCCCGACCTCCAAGGCTACCGAGGCGCAGGCTCGTGAACTGGGCATTCCGCTGCTGACCATCGACGAGCTGGATCACGTTGATCTGGCAATCGACGGCGTAGATGAGATCGACCCGCAGTTCAACGCCATCAAGGGCGGCGGCGGTGCGCTGTACCGCGAGAAGGTCGTTGCATCCATGGCGAAGGAAGTTATCTGGATCATGGACGAGTCCAAGCTGGTAGATAAGATCGGCGCTTTCCATCTGCCGGTTGAGATCGCACAGTACGGCTCCAAGCAGGCGATGGAGCGCATGGCAGCTTACGGCTGGAATCCGGTTCTGCGTGTACGCGACGGCAAGACCTTCGTTACCGATAACGGCAACTTTATCGCGGATCTGCACCTCGGCGCAGGCTTTGACATTCAGGACGTTTACTCCAAGCTGACCGGTATGCTCGGCGTGCTGGAGCATGGTCTGTTCCTCAACATGTGCAAGCGCATGATCGTCGGCCACTCCAACGGTGAGGTTCAGGTCATCGAAAATCCGTCCAAGTAAGCGCAGCTGAAAGGCAGGAGAATTAATGATGGATCAGAACGATCAGAACGACCGCTTCGACAGATTCGACCGCTTTGAGCCGGACTTCAGCCGGTTCGAAAGTGCCTCGGACCGCAGTGAGCGCTCGAGCAGCCTCGACCGCAGTGAGCGTCCCGCACGCACAGGCAGACGTCAGTCGGCACGTCCGGTGCGTTCCGGCATGCGCATGGGCAAAGGCAAGCCGATGCGCAGAGCATCGGTTAAGCTGAACTACCGCATGGTGCTCTGCATTGCCGTGCTGGTACTGCTTTTGCTGACGATCATCTTCGGCGGACTGTTCAAGTCCCGCGGCAGTAAAATTGCGGACCTGAACTCGCAGATCGAAACACTGAATAAGGATAAGGACAATCTGTCCGCACAGATTGGTGCGCTGACGCAGGAGAATCAGACCCTGCAGAGCAGCATCACCGCAACGCTTCCTGCGGCTAAGACCGCAGAGACCAACAGCATCGTGGATCTGATCCCGATGCTGAACGACGGCGTTTATGTAGTACAGAGCACCGGCTCGCAGCTTCGCTACATCAGCGTTCCGAAGGGCTATCTGCAGGACAAGCTGGGCGAGTACCGCGATGACGCTTCCGGCTATGCCGCCTCCACCGGCGATGCACCGATCTGCCAGTACTATGTGCTGTTCACCGACCGCGTGATCGGTCTTGCAGAGGGTGACACCGGCTTTGTCAGCACCGACCGCAGCGCAACCGGCTCGACGAGCACGATTCCGTCCGGCTTCTATGACTTTGTTGCTTCGTTCTTCAATAACAGCAGCAATACCACGGCTTCCGGCAGCAATTCGAGCGATAGCAGCAGCTCGGATAGCAGCTCTGACAGTTCGAGCGACAGCAGTGCGTCCGACAATTCGTCTGACAGCAGCGCTTCTTCCGCATCTGCGGATGCAAACGCATAATCTGCGGGAAAATTAAAAAAATCAGAGGCATGGACTTGACAGTTCGTGCCTCTTGTGCTATGCTATTAAAAGCCGCATTGTGCATAGGCTTTTGTAAGTGTGTATCAAACGATGCACCGCCGTGCCAAGCGTGACTCTACAACGAAAGAGAGGGAAAACACATGTATGCCATTCTGAAAACTGGCGGCAAGCAGTACAAGGTATCCGAGGGCGACGTAATCTACGTTGAGAAGCTCGGCGTAGAGGACGGTGCTACCGTATCCTTTGACGAGGTTCTGGTAGTAGGCGAGGGTGATTCCATCACCGTAGGCGCTCCGTACGTTTCCGGCGCGGTTGTAACCGGCACGGTTGAGAAGACCGGCAAGGGCAAGAAGATCAACATCTTCAAGATGAAGCCGAAGAAGGGTTATCGCCGTCGTCAGGGTCATCGTCAGCCGTACACCAAGGTGACCATCGCGTCCATCAAGGCGTAAGACCGTGACCAAAGTCACTTTTTCGCTGCAGGAGGATAAAATCCTCGCGGTGGATATTCTCGGCCACGCAGGCTATGCGGAGGAAGGGGAAGACATCGTTTGCGCAGCGATCTCCAGTGCGGTTATGCTGACGCATGCGCTGCTGTATGATGTACAGCATATTCCGGTCGATACTCTCATCGAGGATGACGGAGCGCATATCCGCTTTACGTTGCCGAAAGGCGATGTAGAACGCGGGCAGGATGCACTTTGTGCTCTGAAGCTGCATTTTTCCGAACTGGAACAAAATTATTCTGATTTCTTGAACGTAATGGAGGTGCAAGCAGATGCTGAAGATTAGCTTACAGTTTTTCGCTCATAAAAAGGGCGTTGGTTCGACCAAGAACGGTCGTGATTCCGAGTCCAAGCGACTGGGTGTAAAGCGTGCAGACGGTCAGACCGTACCGGCAGGCAACATCCTGGTTCGCCAGCGCGGCACCAAGATCCACCCGGGTGTGAATGTTGGCCGCGGTAAGGACGACACCCTGTTCGCAAAGGTTGAGGGCGTTGTTCGCTTCGAGCGTCTGGGTAAGGACCGCAAGCAGGTTTCCGTTTACCCGCAGTAATTATAGCGATTGCAGTATAGGGGGCTTCAAAAGCCCCCTATATTCAAATTCCGGTTCCTTGCGAAACCGAAATTTGATACCCCAACGGCGCCGCACAATGCGGCTGGGTCGGGGTAACAAAACATCCGGCAAAGCTGGACGTTTTGTTGCGGCACGGAGTGCCGCGATTAAATGATTGCGCCGGAGGCGCAATTCGCTGCGGCGAGCCAATGGCTCGATTTTCCGTCCGGAAAATCTGCCATGTGGTTGCAGTTTGCAAGCAAACTGGTATTTTATTGTCCCAGACTTCGTCTGGGATTTTGTTGATTTTAGATAGATATTACACCTTTGAGAAGAAAGGAGGACTACCATGTTTATTGATATTGCAAAAATCAAGATCGTATCCGGCAAGGGCGGTGACGGCAAGGTTGGTTTCCACCGCGAAAAGTATGTGGCGGCCGGCGGTCCGGACGGCGGCGACGGCGGCCGCGGCGGCTCGGTCATCTTCAAGGTGGACGACAATCTGTCCACGCTGCTCGATTTCCGTTACAAGAAAAAGTATGTCGCGGCTCCCGGTGAGCCGGGCGGCGGTAAGCGCTGCAAGGGCAAGGATGGTGCGGATCTGATCATTCGTGTACCGCGCGGCACGATCATCCGTGACCAGAAAACCGGTCAGGTCATGAAGGATATGTCCGACAGCGAGCCGTTTGTAGCAGCCAAGGGCGGCAACGGCGGCTGGGGCAACACGCATTTTGCAACGCCGACGCGTCAGGCGCCGCGTTTTGCCAAGCCGGGTCTGCCGGGTGTCGAGCGCGATATTATCCTCGAACTGAAGCTGCTGGCCGATGTCGGCCTGGTCGGCTTCCCGAATGTCGGCAAGTCCACGCTGCTGAGCATGGTCTCGGCGGCGCGCCCGAAGATTGCAAACTACCACTTCACGACTCTGGTGCCCAACCTCGGCGTGGTTTCGGTTGGTGAGGAGCAGAACTTCGTCATGGCCGACATTCCGGGCATTATCGAGGGCGCGAGCGAGGGTGCCGGTCTGGGCCACGACTTCCTGCGCCACATTGACCGCTGTCGTCTGCTGCTGCATCTGGTTGACGCGGCAGGCAGCGAGGGCCGCGACCCGATCGACGACATTGAGAAGATCAACGCAGAGCTTGCCGGCTACAGCGAATTTCTGGCAGCACGTCCGCAGATCATTGTTGCCAACAAGACCGACCTGCTGGGCGATGACCGCGAGTCGGTTGAGAAGATCCGCAAGTACGCAGAGGAGCACGGCTTCCTGTTTGCGGAGCTGTCCGCGGCGACCAATCAGGGCGTCAAGGAGCTGATGAACCTGACGTGGCACGAGCTGCAGCAGCTGCCGCCGGTATTCATCTACGAGCCGGAGTTCGTCGAGGTCGAGGAGAAGGCCGCAACCGAGAACGACTGGACCATCGAGCGCGACGGCGACGCATACGTTGTCACCGGTGCATGGGTGGACAAGATTATGGGCTCGGTCAACATCGACGACTATGAATCCCGCCAGTATATGGATCGTATGCTCCAGTCTGCAGGCATTTACGCCAAGCTGGAGGAAATGGGCATCGAGGAGGGCGCTCCGGTCGTGATCGGAGAGTTCGAGTTCGAGTACGTTTACTAAACTGGGTGAAAGAGGACCTTTGGGTCCTCTTTTTTTCATATCGTGCGGTTGATTCAGAGTGAAGAGAACGTGCGGGAGTAGCATAATGCAATATCACTAAAAAATCATATTGTCCTATGTTCAATCTGCCAAAGTAGTGCTATAATAAAAGCATAATGCACAAAAGGAGAGCTGACAAACTGTGCAACAACAAAAGAACGATAAAACAACCTGCCTGTTGCTTGCGCTGACCACGATTTTCTGGGGCAGCCTGTACACGGCAAGCAAGGTGCTGCTCGATGTGATTCAGCCGTTCACGCTTCTGTGCCTGCGCTACATCATCGCAGCCATCGCCATGACCATCCTGCAGCGCCTGCGTAAGCCCGACCCGAACGGCAAGCCGCGCAGGATCAAGGGCGGTGACTGGAAATATGTTATCATGTTCGGTCTGGGCGGCTATGTGCTGTCCATCGGTCTGCAGCAGTACGGCACCAAGCTGGCGGGAGCATCGCTGGCATCGCTCATCAACTGCATGAACCCGATCGCCATCTGCTTCTTTGCGGTGCTGCTGCTGCATGAGCGCATGACGATGAAGAAGGTCGTCTGCATTGTCAGCGCGGTTGCCGGTGCGGTCTGCATTGTCGGCGGAGACGCCGGCGGCGGTCATATCCTCGGCATAGCGCTTTCACTCGGTTCGGTGCTGACGTGGAGTGCGTTGAGCGTGTTCATGCGCTCGTTCTCGCAGAAGTATGACGCGCTGACCGTCACGACCTACGGTATTTACGTTGCCGCTATCGGTACGCTGCCGCTGATGCTCCGCGAGATCATCACCCACCCGGAGATGGACTTCCTGCACGCGAAGTACATCCTTGTGCTGTTTTATGTGGCGATTTTCTGCACGACCATTCCGCATTCGCTGTGGAATTACTGTCTCTCCCGTGCAGAGGCGAGCACCTGTTCTCTGTTTTACCCGATTCAGCCGCTCACCTCGATGGTGCTCGGTGTCCTGCTGCTGAACGAGCACATGACGGTCGGCTTTATTGCCGGTGCGGTGCTTATCGTGTTCGGTGTGCTGTATTCAACGCTCGGCAAAGAGAAAACCAGATGAGACGCCTTGGCTATGCCCGATGCTACAGGTTAAGCTGAAAAATCCTCCTGTCTTCAGAAAGAAGGCAGGAGGATTTTTGCAATCATTCAAAACGGCGAAAGAGAGATGACGATGAAGCCCAAAGAGTAAAAACACGGGGATGCAGTCCGGATCGTGACAGATTGCAGCCGGTTTACCGAATTTACAATCCCAAATCCTTAAACCGCGAATACATGGACTGTGCGCCGTACAGTGCCGCCACCGGATTGTGCTGCAGTACCCGGTCCTTGACGATCATAACCGTTGTCGGAACCTTGCTGTGGCGCAGAAACAGGGTATCATGTCCGACGCACAGACCGATCACGATGTTGAAATCACAGCCGTGCGAGGCAAGCGTCTTGGCCTGCATGATCGGGTTGCACATGGATTCGTGGCCGTAGCCGCCGTTGAGCTTTTTCTCGTTCGGTACGCCGATCTCGGTCTTGTCCTGTGCACCGACCTTGCAGCCGACCGTGAAATATTCGATGCCCTTTGCCTTGAGAATACGGGCGAAGATAGAAGCCTCCCGCATCAGACCGACACAGGACGCGATGCCGATCTTTTTATAACCCATGCGCTTGATGAACTCGATGGTTTCCTCGACACGGGTCAGGCGGCCGTAAAACTCGCCTTCAATGCACGCGGAGGTGCGGGCAATCAGACCCTGTTCCGGGTCGTTGCGGTAGATTTCAAGTGTTTCCTCGAGCAGTGCCTTATCTACGTTCGTCGTCAGGCAGAACGGCGGGTACTGCTCCTCGCTGGCCGAACGGCAGCCGAGTCTGCTGCAGTCCGAGCAGCTGTGTGTGCATTTCAGTTCCGACATAATCCTTTCCTCCCTGTAAAAACAATGTTATGCCTTTGCGTTTGTGTCCTGTGCGGGCTTGGTGATTTTGCCGCTGCAGCAGTCGTCCTCAGCCTCGGCTGCTGCTGCCGGCTGGAAGCTGGCAGAGGAGGCCTTTGTGGATTTAGTGGCGGTATTGGTGGAAGCGTCGCTCTCCGGTGCATCCGGAACATCATCGAAGAAGATATATGCATTGTCTGCGAACTTGGTCGCATCGGTGCCTTCCTTGAGCACGCCAATCTTGGTCAGCTCTTCGGCGTTCTGCTTGAGTGCGTCATAGCCGCCCTGAACCGAAGGCTTGTAGTTGTAGGTCTTGAGAATCTGTGCGCAGAAGTCCACATCACCGGAGACATACTCCTTTTCGGTGATGATCTTTGCAGTCTCGTCCGGGTTTTCCTGTACCCACTGAGATGCCTTCTGTACGGCACGGGTGAAGGCTGCTGCAGCCTTCGGGTTCTCCTCAGCCAGCTTGCTGGTGACGAATGCTGCGCAGCAGTACTCGTCCTTGTACTCGGGGTCGGTTGCAGTGTCGATGAGAGCGGTCAGACCGTACTGCTCCTCTGCAATAGAAGCCGCCGGGTCGCCGAGTGCGATTGCGTCAACGGCACCGTTCTGCAGTGCCTGTGCCAAATCGTTGCGGGAGTAAACCGAGAATTCAACCTCCATGTTCTGGTCGGTCACGCCGATGCCTGCCGCGCTCAGCGAGCGCTTGGAGACAACGGTTGCCGCGTCAGCCAGACCGGGTACGCCGATCTTCTTGCCCTTGAGGTCGGCAACGCTCTTGATGTCGCTGTCACCGGGGACGAGCAGCTTGGTGCAGCCGGTGTGGATGCCGGTGGTGAACTTGATGGGCAGGCCGTTCTCGATGGGCTGAAGCATTTTACCGAGCAGCTCCATGCCGACATCGACTTGATCTGCGCCGATGGCTTCGCCAACGTGAGCCGCATCGACCGTTACCTGCTCGAGTTCAATGTTTTCATCCGCGAAGTAACCGTTCTCGATCGCCATGTAGATCGGAGCGCCGCAGAGATTGCCGTGGTAGGCAAAACGCAGATGGGTTACGCCGCTGTCTGAAGCGGAATCCGCTGCCGCGGAAGCGTCCGAATTGCTGCTCGAACCGCCGCAGGCGGTAAGCGAGAGTGTCAGTGAAGCTGCGAGAAGTCCGCTTGCCACTCGAAATAAAATACCGTTCTTTTTCATGGGTTTCTGTCCTTTCAAGGAAAATATATAATAAAAGTAATAATAATGAACGTACGTTCTTTAATGCGATCTTAAATGTAGTAGTTAGGTTCTTTGATTGTGCCGCCGTAATGGAGCTGACGAAGGATCTCTGCACGGTAGTGAAGAAAATCCTCCGAGCTGCGTGCTCTCGGGCGAGCAAGCCGGATATCCAACGTACCGGTGATGCGTCCCGGTCGGGGTGTCATAACGACCACCTTATCCGAAAGATACACGGCCTCGTCCACATCATGCGTTACCATGATGGCGGTCATGCCGGTCTCCTTCCAGATGCGCAGGATCTCGTCCTGCATGTTCATGCGGGTGAAGGCATCGAGTGCACCGAGCGGCTCATCGAGCAGGAGCACCTTGGGCTTGCCGACGAGTGCTCTTGCGAGAGACGCGCGCTGGCACATGCCGCCGGAAAGCTGGTGCGGATACGAATGCTCGAAGCCCTTGAGACCGACCATTTCGATGAACTCGTCTACGCGGTCCTTTTCCTGCTTGTAGATGCCGCGGGCGCGCAGGCCGAACGCGATGTTATCGTAAATCGACAGCCACGGGAACAGCGTGTGCTCCTGAAACATGAAGCCGCGGTCTGCACCGGGGGCCTTGATAGGTGTGCTGTCCAGCGTCAGGCTGCCGTCGTCCATCGGAATCAGACCGGAGATCAAACGCAGCAGCGTGGACTTGCCGCAGCCGGACGGTCCGATGAGCGACACGAACGAACCGGCGGGAATATCGAGCGAAACATTGTCGAGAGCGGTAATGCGCTCTCCGGTGGGATTGACAAAATGCTTGGATACACCCGAAATCGAAATACTTCCTACCATTTGATAACTCCTTTCTGCCATGCGAGCACGCGGTCGCGGAATTTGAACAGCAGCGTGATGAGAATGAAGAAGGTGACTGCAATGATGATCAGTCCGGCATATACGTTGGCATATGCCATCATTTCCTTCTGCCAGTTGATGTACCAGCCGATGCCGTACTTGGCACCGAGCATTTCGGCGGTGACGAGCGTGATGAACGACGAGCAGGTGCCGTTGAACAGGCCGAGGAACATATGCGGCATAGCCGCCGGAATGCCGACCTTGGCAATGCGGTAGAAGCTGCCCGCGCCGAGCGTCGAGGAGACTTCAAAGTACGAGTTGGGGATGGAAGCGATGCCGCTGCTGGTGAGCACGGTAGTCGGGAACCACACAGCCAGCGCAATCAGGAAGGCACTGGCGGAAACCGCAGTCGGGAAAGCGATGAGCACCAGCGGGATCCACGCGGTGGACGGGATCGGGCCGAGCACGCGGACGAGCGGCTGTACCCAGTAGGCGAAGGTCTTGTTGAAGCCGATGGCGATACCGGTCAGCATGCCGACTACCGCACCGCCGAGCCAGCCGAAGAACAGCAGGCGTGCCG
This sequence comes from Butyricicoccus sp. AM78-15b2TA, assembly GCF_027665985.1. Lineage (NCBI taxonomy): Bacteria > Bacillati > Bacillota > Clostridia > Eubacteriales > Butyricicoccaceae > Butyricicoccus > Butyricicoccus sp. AM78-15b2TA. The sequence goes on along the minus strand of NZ_JAQEHY010000013.1, from coordinate 10,570 downwards.
AGTATGCAAGGCAGGTCGCGAGGAACGCGCTGTCCTCAACGAGAACGCCGAACACACGGTCGAGCGAGGGGAAGTACAGCACCGGCAGAATCGCAAACTTGGCGGTCAGCAGGTTGAGGATGTTCAGCACCAGAACCGCTCCTGCATAGAACAGTGCGCTGTACGACAGCTTATCGCGTACCTTGGTGTTGCCGAGCGATATCAGCAGGGCAATCACATACACGGCCAGTCCGATGAGCAGCGCCCATGTAAGATAGGGATGTTCTGCGGCAGGGTGCTGCGCGGAATCCGGCAGCAGAGTATCGCAGGCGAGCGCCAGCAGAATGGAGAGAACTGGCAGTGATTTAACAAAATGCTTCACAAGGGAGAGCTCCTTTCGACAAAAAAAGGCAGAAGACGTATGCCTTCCGCCAGGATGGTTTATGCGCGTTATTCGCACATTCGCCAGGTCACAAGGGAACGCATACACGAGCAGCGGTGCATACACATACAGCAGCGATTCATACAGTACATTCGGCTCATGACAGGTTCTCCTTTCAATTCATATAAATCCTATCGGGTTTTGGTGATTGAAAGTATAGACTTGAATATCCTAATTGTCAATAGGAATACTGTGATTTTGGATAGTATGCCAAAAACAATTTGTCTGAAAGAGAGAATTTGTCGGTTTTCATAAAGAACCAATGCAGCAGGATTTCTTATGGGATCGGGTGGCTGAATCCATGCTTTTGTGTTACAATATTTACAGGTGATGAATATGATTTTTAAACCGCGTCCGCTCAGCAGAACCATGCTGGATGACGCTTCGCTTGTCCGCGATAAGCAGCACTGCCGCCGGATCGGTCCGTGCGGTGTTGGGCGCCGGGCATTATATTTGAACAGTTATTTTATTGACCGGCATTATTATGTGCCGTTTTCCGCCATTACGCGGGCATTTAAGTTTATAGAAGAAGGCACCGGCGGTGTCCGGGGGGTGCTCGCAGGCAGAGCCTGTCTGCTTGTGGAGTATGACGGCGGCATGCAGCAGGTGTGCTGTTTCAAGTACGAGGATCAGATCGACGAGCTGCTGCGCGTGCTGCACAAGATACATCCGGAGATTCCGTGCGTCAGCGAGGAAGAGGAGGCCGAACTCGAGGTCGAGTGCGAGCGCCGGAGAGCGGAAGAACGCCGACGACCGCCACTCAGCATACGCGCCGAGCGGGAGATTGAGGAGCTGGAGAATGCGATCGCGTATCTCGAGCGCAAGCCCGAGCTGTACAAGCGGCTCAGTCGTGCAGCCAAACGGCGGCGCAACTACCAGAGCAGGAGTGCAGGATATCGGTGGGCGGCTGCAGCGATCATGGTGCTCGGGGCGACGGCGCTGATTTACGGCGTGGTGTCGCTCGTGTGCCGCGGTTTCTCCGGCGGATACCTGCTGCTGTGCCTGCTGGCGGCAGCTTTCCTGTTTGGCGGATGGCGCCTGCTGCCGACGGCACGCAACAACAATGCGGCTGTTCTGCGCGGGGATAAGCAGGCGCGGGTACAGATGCAGAACTATATCGATCGGTTTCCGGCATTTCCGCTGCCCGCACGGTACGCGCACCCGATCGTGCTGCGCCGTATGCAGCAGGCCATCGCGGAAGGCCATGCGCTGAATGTCATGGAGGCGCTTGAGGTCGTCAAGGCCGATCTGCAGACCATGAATGCGGATATGCAGGTCTCGCAGGAGGAATACGCCGAGATTTCTACGATCAAGCCGCTGTTTCTGAATGCGGATTATAAGTAAGAAATCCGGCCTGAGGCTTGCAAATCTGTTGACAACAGTATGGTTTCTCCCGTATAATAAATTCAGTAAAATGAAGTCGAAAAAGAGGGGATGGACGGATATGCTGTGTAAAAACAGAACATGCGGCGTTCCGTTGAATCAAATAGGAAAACGATGAAAACCAAGGACCTTCTGCCAGCAAAAATGGCAGAAGGTCCCTTTTTTTAGGGAGGAAACTGATATGATCGAAAATTGGAATGACGTCCATATCGTACCGGAATTCAGCGATCAGGGTGTGGACTGCTACCGTCTGGCGGGCGGCAGCTTTGTCAATGAATACTACATCGTCTCGGAGGCAGAGACCCGCAAGCTGATGAACCATCCGGAGGTTGTCGGCTACGAGGTGTATGCGTCGCTCGTGACGGCTACCTCGCAGATGATGTACTACCTCAAGGAGCAGAAAAAGATCACTTCGGCGAACATTCTGTCCATTCTGCGCGGCGCACTCAACTACCCGCTCGAGGAAAGCTGCTATAAGGAGCATATCCGCGTGCATGACATCAGCTTTATGTCCAGTGAGCGCGTGTTTGGCGAGAATGATGAGATGTCGCTTGATATCAAGTACTGCAAGCTGACCATGGTGCCCAACAGCACGCTGATGATCGGCGATATCATCGCCTCGGGCGAGACACTTGTGCAGTGCCTGCGTTATGTCACTGACTATTACCGCAAGCAGAGTGCCAAGCTGCGCAACATTCTGCTGTTTACCATCGGCGGTACCCAGGGCATTGAAATCCTCGAAAAGCTGACTAGGGAAATCCGTACCTACTGGCCGGACTTTGAGGGATTCATCACCGTGTACTACGAGGGCGTTTTCAGCTGCTACGAGGAAGGCGACAAGGGCGTTTCCGGCATCAACCGTGCGCTCATCGACTTTTACTGGAAGGGCGGCATCGTGGCGCCGGAGTTCCGCCGTCAGACGCTTTCCATGCAGAATCCGCTGTTTGAGAAGTGCACGATCTACGATGGCGGCGCACGCCGCTATGAAATCCACGAGCACATTGAAGAGGTGCTGGAATTCTGGAACGGCATTCTCGCGCGTGCCGACAAGATCGACAAGCAGGCGCTGCTGGAGGAAAAACTGGGTCATGCGCTGCCGATTTCCTATGAGGACTGGCTGAAGGACTGCCATTACGAAAAGCTGGACGCAAAGCTGACGCGCTGGCTGTATCAGCAGGAGCGCGGCTTTGTCGAGAGCCTGAAGGACGTAACGCTGAAGGAGATCGCGCGTCAGCGCATTGACGAGTTCACCACGACGCTCAAAAAGTACATTCTTTAATAAATAAGGCAACACCACACAATGAAAGCTGCGGCGCTTTGCGGAAATTTTGTACCCTGATGTCGTTACGATTTCACGGTAATACAGCAAGTATTACCGCAAAACCGCGCCTGATCAGGATGCAAAATTTGCCCGCAAATCGCGCTTGTTCAATTATGCGGTATTGCCACAAAAGGGGATAAGAATCTATGAAAAATGACAACACATCGGTCGATATCGACTTTGCGGAAGCGGCCGTGCCGCATTATGCGCGCCGCGGCATCGTAACCATGTTCATGATCATGCTGGGCTTCACCTTCTTCTCGGCCAGCATGTGGGTCGGCAAGGAGCTGGCAGACGGACTGGATTTCGGCGGCTTTATCATCTCTATGATCATCGGCGGCCTGATCCTGAGCCTGTACACCGGTCTGCTCGGCTACGTCGGCGCGGAAACCGGCATGAGCCTTGACCTGCTGGCACGCAAAGCCTTCGGTGCAAAAGGCTCGTACCTGCCGAGCGCGATGATCTCGTTTACGCAGATCGGCTGGTTCGGCGTCGGTATCGCCATGTTTGCCATTCCGGTTGCAAATGAGCTGCTCGGCGGTAGCACAGCGGCAGAATGGGTGCTCGTTATCATTGCGGGTGTGTGCATGACGGCCTCGGCGTATTTCGGCATCAAATCGCTGACGCTCATCAGCTATATTGCGGTTCCGCTGGTTGCAATCCTGGGTACGGTTGCCATGGTGATGGCAGTTAAACAGGGCAACGGCACGCTGATTGATCAGTTTGCCAAGTCCAGCGGTACGCTGACCGTTGTCGGCGGCGCCGGTCTGGTTATCGGCTCGTTTGTCTCCGGCGGCACGGCAACGCCGAACTTCTCCCGCTTTGCCCGCAACGGCAAGGTTGGTGCGATCACGACCGTTATCGCGTTCTTTATCGGCAACTCGCTGATGTTTTTCTTCGGCGGTATTTCGTCGGTCTACGTCGGCGGCAATGACATTTTTGAGGTTATGATCAACCTCGGTCTGTTCTATCTGGCGATTCTGGTCCTCGGTCTCAACATCTGGACCACGAACGACAACGCGCTGTACACCGCCGGTCTGGGTCTGGCGAACATCTTCGGCCAGAGAAAGAAGCCGATGGTGCTGATATCCGGTATTGTCGGCACGGTGCTGTCGGTCTGGCTATACTGGAACTTCTGCGGCTGGCTGAATATCCTCAACTGCACACTGCCGCCGGTCGGCATTATTCTGGTGATGAGCTTCTTTATGAACCGAGAGAAGTACAACGACATGGAGATCACCGAAACGGTGAACTGGTTTGCGGTTATCGGCGTTCTGCTGGGCGCTGTGGTGGCAAATCTGGTTCCGTGGGGTATCGCATCCATCAACGGCATGATCGTTGCTGCTGTGTGCTATCTGGTCGGCAGCAAGGCGAAAAAATAAGCAGAATTAAAAAAATCCTCGTTTAACCCAAGGTCAGCCGAACTTGCTGACCTTGCGGTTTAATCGGGGATTTTTTATTTTTGCAAATGCCTCGTTCAGCATGGTCTCAGTACCGGACGGTCTGAAATCGTGTAGCTGACCAGATCGCTGCTGTGCAAAATGGGGGGAGAAACAGAAAAGGCCTGACAGCGCAGGCCCTTTCCAAAAGAGGGGTGAAATCGGGCGGTTTGGGTATCAGGAACGCCCGAAGGATCAGTTCTGATTTTCTTCGTCGTGCCGCTTGACCACGCGGATGCCGATCGTCAGCAGCACGGCGGAAATGATGGCTATGGTGAGGACAAAGCCGTCCTGAAGCGTAAACAGGAACCGGTCGGCCAGCATGACCGTGCAGATCAGCACGCTGCCGAGCGCTTCAAGCTGAAGGCCGCGCCGACGCGATAACTTGGAAAGCATATGCTTTGCCTCCTTTTACTGAACGCCCATTGCCGCCAGAATGATGCGCATGATGACAAGGCTGATAGCCGCATCAAGCAGGCAGACGGCGATGAGCAGCGGATGCCACTTCTTGTTGGTATCGGTTACGAGCACGATGCGCGCATAGTGGCCGATGAGCGTGCCCATCAGGATACACGCCGGGAGCATCATGGAGGCCTGACCGAGCGTCAGCGCGCCAGCCTCATACATGGAAGCAGCGGTCGCGCAGCCGGAGGCCTTGGCGAAGAACGCCGAGATCAGAACGGCGAATGCCTCGCCCGGCAGACCAAACAGTCCCATGACCGGCGACATGACCGTGCCGAGGATGTCCATCAGACCGGTCTCCTTCAGAATGTACACCAGTACATAGCCGAGGATCATTGCAGGGGTGATATTTTCAATGCCGACCTTGAAGCCCTTTGCGCAGCCCTTGAGGAAGGTATCTACGATCGAGGGTTTCTTTGCCTTTGCCGGTGCGGCCGCAGCCGCCGTATTGGTTGCCTGATTGCTCATTTCTGTTACCTCCTTATGCCTTGCCGCGCTTTGCACGCAGGATCAGACGGACGATGTTCGCGCCGATCAGCTTGCAGACGAACATGATGACGATGCACGGACCGAGTGCCACCGGGCAGATCGCCACGAGCGGCGCGCCGCCGGTGATGGTGTTGTTGATGCACGCAGAGCCTGCGTACTGATACGCTACGAAGATCGTGCGCTCGTCATCCGTGATCTCGCCGTCCTCGTACAGCTCACGGGTCATGACGGCCGCAACGTCCGAACCGGTAAAGCTCGAGATGAATGCGATGCCGCACTTGCCTGGGATGCCGAGCAGCGGACGAAGCAGAGGACGGAACAGGATGTCCGATGCCTTGAATGCGCCGAGCTGCTCGAATACACCGAGCAGGCCGCAGAAGAACATGACCGCCGGGATCAGGTTGAAGCCTGCCATGAAGCCGTCCTTCGCGCCGGTGCCGCCCTTGCCGATGAGGTTCGCACCTGTGTCACCGATCTGTCCAAACGAGCCTGCCAGATTGGTAAAGTCAAGCACCTTGATTGGACCCTCCGCCGTGCGGAATGCACCGGACAGCACAAGAATGAGCACAATCAGTGCCAGCCACGCGCCAATACCGATCTTTTCCTTGTTTTCTGCCTGTTTCTCTTTGTTTGCCATGAGTTTATACCTCCTTATCCCTTTTGCGCCGCCGCTTATTCGGCAGCCTTTGCAAAATCGTCGTTCAGCGTATACGCTGCGCACGCCGCAAGCACGCTGCGCTGAAACAGCGATTCTACTTCCGCATATTCGTCCGGGGTGTGATTGCCCTCGCCGCGCACGCCCATGCCGCACACCGTCGGCACGCCGCACGCTACCGTAATGCCGGAGTCCGACAGACCGCCGACCTGGAAGCAGCCGATCTCACCGAAGCCGCAGTCATGTGCGGTGCGCTGCAAATGATGGAACAGCGCCATAACGCCGTCGGTCGTATCCATACACTGCATAACACGGCTCAGATCGAGCTCTGCCGTCGTATCCGGCACCGAGTTGTGATTGGTTGCACGATGCAGAATTTCGAAAATCTCGTCTCGCACCTCCGCATTCGGGAAACGGATGCCGATGCGCACCTCGCAAGAGTCGGGGATGGTGTTCTCACCGATGCCGCCGTCCACCATGCCGCAGTTCATCAATCTGCCGCGCATGATGTCGTTCTGCGACTCGATCTCAACGATCTTGTGCGCTGCCTCGAGCACCGCCGAGCGGCCCTTCTCCGGCGCAATGCCCGAGTGGGATGCTCTGCCGTGAATCCTGATGCTGACCGGGCCGCCGCCCTTGCGGCCGACCACGAAACGGTTGTCCATGTAGCCGGTCTCGAAGTTGAACGCCGCGAGCGCGCCTGCTGCCTCCTCTGCGAAGATCTCCTTCGCGTCCGAACGCATATGCAGGTTTTCCTCGTCGCTTGCGAAGATGAACTTGATCGGGCGTTCCTTCCAGTCCACGCTGTCGAGTGCCTTGACCGTGTACAGTGCCATGACCAGACCGGCCTTCATGTCCAGCACGCCGGGGCCGTGCGCCATACCGTTCTCGTCTACGCGGAACGGATTTTTCTTCGCCGCGCCCTCCTTGAACACGGTGTCCATGTGGCCGATGAGCAGCAGAGGCGCTTTGGTGCTGCCGGGGTTCCACTCGCCGATGAGCATGTCACCGGAGTTTTGAATGGCGCGGACACGGGTGTGGATGCCGGCGTTCTCCATCTCGCGGCGCAGGATGCTGCATACCGCGTTCACGCCGTCGATCTGCGTCGTGCCGCTCTCCGTGTTCACCAGATCGCGCCAAAGGTTCAGCATCGGCTGTCGCTGTTCGTCGATATATCGACGAATCTGCGTGTAAATTTGCTCCATTTTTGTGTACCTCCTTGATTGGAAAACCTGTTATTAAGGTCTCAGTTCACAGCATTTTCACCGCCGCGCCCGCAATGAGTACGGACACGATGGTAACGGTGACGAAGCCTGCCGTCAGCATTTTCGGCAGCAGGAAATTCAAGATCGCTTTCTTTTCCTTCTCGTTTCGTCCGAACGCCTCGGAGACCTCCTGCGGAATGAGCATAGTGGTCGGGAAGCCGAACGTGCAGCTGATGCCGTAGGCCGCCGCAAGGCTGACCGGTATGTGCAGCAGCTTCGCGCACAGCAGCGCGGCCACCATGGTTCCGAAAACGCCGCAGGCCGCTGCGGTCAGCAGCGCAGGCAGAACGGATAACACTTGCTCCGGCGTGGTCTGCGCCAGATTGGAAAAGATCTGAATGGTGACGAAAAACGTGATCAGGCTGGAGGCCTGCGTTTTTCCGAGGATGTTTTTATCGAGGAAACCCAGTGCGAAGAACACCGCGCCCATGATAAGGCACATGACGAAGTAGTGAACCGCACCGCCGGTCAGCTTGGACGCATAGTACGCGATGACCGCAACGACTGCCAGCTTGGCGAAATACATCGAAGGACGCTCGCAGCATTTCGGCAGATGCAGCGGACCGTGATGCGCCGCGTCGTTTTCCTCCTGCAAAGTGCTGTACTGCTCCACGAGCACCGCGTCATCGCGGATGAGCTTTGCGGTGCGCCGCAGCAGAAGGGACGCAATCGGTACGCCGATGAACTTCTGCGTCACGTAAAGCACGATGCAGAACGTCGCCGCCGTCGTGAGGTTCATCTCCTTGAGCGTGCTCGTCATGATGAGCGTTGCCGCGCTGCCGCCTGCGAAGATCGGTGCACCGGCGATCGCCATCTCGCTGCCAATGAACGGTCGTCCAATCAGTACGATTGCTGCAACTGCGCCGCACACGCCGCACAGCGCGGTGACGACTACCTTCCACTGCCGACGTAGCTCCGCGAAGTCGATTGTCGTGCCGAGCGACACGATGAGCAGGCCGGCAATGATGTTGCCGAACCCGGTGATCTGCGCATCGTCGATCAGTGTGCGCGGCAGGATACCGCTCCAGAAGCCTGCAAGCAGCAGGATTGCAATGCTGAGCACCGTGGAGAATATTGCTTTGGTCTTCTGCGCAATCAGATCGCTGACTGCGTAGATGCAGAACAGAATCGCAAGTGCGCTGATCGGTGTCATAAGCCTCATTCCTTTCTGTGTCTATACCGTATCATAAATTTGTTATGCCTGTCCAAATCATAAAAGTTATAGTGACGTTATAACCGAAACGGAATAGTATTCCTGTACAGTTTCACGCCCGCTTTTCAGGAAAAACAGACAAAAGAATAGGCGCTGTGACTAAATCACAGCGCCCTTGCTTTGACACTATTCGGTATACCATTCTGCGCTTTTTTGTCCATTTCGCTTTTGTTATAACCCAGCCATAACAAAACGGAATATCCCGTTATAACCCTCGAAACGTCTTATTTCGCATTCTTCGGGTAAAGCTCCTCCAGCATCTTCACAAATGCCTGTGCTTCTGTGCTCAGCATTTCTCGGCTGCGCTGAATCCAGCCTACATTGATCTGTACTTGACAGTTCCGGATCGGGATGGTGCGGATGCCGTACTCCGCAAAGTCCGGCGCGCTCAGTCCCGGACCGAGGCGAACCACATCGGTCGAGCGCAGCAGCGACAGAATCGCTGCGCTGTCGTTGACGTAAACGACACGCTTGAACTGCTCGAGACGCACGCCGTCGATCTCCAGATAAAAGCTCAGATTGGAGAAATAATCGTCCGGAAGGCGGACGAACGGATGGGGCAGGAGCTGCTCCATCGTCACCTCAGCCGCATGGTACAGCGGATGGTTCGGACCGAGGTTTGCGTACCAGGTGTCCGTGCCTAGCGCGTGGAATTGAATGTTTTTGAACTTCAGCATGTGCTTGAGCTCCTTCACCTGCACGTTGTTGCTCATCACAAAGCCAATCTCTGCTTCGCCGTGCTCCACGCTCTCGATCACCTGCTGCAGACGGTTTTCCACCAGCTTGAGCGCCACGCGGTTATCGTGGTAATCGTTGTAGAACTTCGCCATCAGACGCCCCATTGTGATGATCGGATAGGAGGCAATAGACAGCACCGGCGCGTGCTCTTTCTCCGATAAGCCCTGAATGAGCTCCATCTGGTTGATGATCGTGCGCGCGTACTGGTAGAGCTTTTTGCCCTCGTCGGTCAGCGCAACGCCCTTGTTCGTGCGGTTGAAAATACGCACCTTGAGCTCGTTTTCCAGATTGCTGATGGCCTTGCTCAGATTGGGCTGCGTGACGAACAGCTTCTCCGCGGCCTTGTTGATGCTGCCCTGCTCCGCAATGGCGACAAAGTAGGTAAGCTGCTGAATTTGCATAACTCTTTTCCTCTTTTGCATGTAGTATCTTCAGTATAGCATATTCGGGCGGAAAATGTCAGATGATCTTGAGGAGGGAATACTGCAGAAGCGGACGAAAACCATTTGAATATTCTCGGCGTGCGCGATTGCGGCAGCTATGTGTCATAAAAGGTTAGGCAGCAGTCTTGCTCCCGGCGCCGCGCGCACACACTTCCTGCGAGACTACATCATGGGCCGTATTTGACACCTTTATGTTTGCACGTAGGCATGATGAAAAGTAATCGAAACTGCTTGCGAGGGAGGCGATTTTGCACGCATATAGGTGTGATATTGACTGTAATGAACCTCGGGCATTCCATACCATACAGAAATATATTTCGGCATTTACGCAAATAGCATAAAGTATAACTAAATTCAGTAGCAGCATATACATCTCACGAGGGGGAACGTAAAATGAACAGTACGGAGCGGAAGAGAATTTGCTATTTTTCTGCTCCTTGTAGATGTAGTTGTGCAGCTTGCGAACCAGGACCTTTCGGAAGCCGTGGTTGCCATACTGGTCTTCCTGCGGGGAAATACCGTACTTTTCAGAGTAGTACCGCAATTCATGCTATCTTATACATATGTTGGTTATCTCACCGCAAAAGCTGCAATGGCTCCTTGAAGAAACAACCCCATGCCAAGCTGAATAACAAGGCATGGGGTGATATTTACCGCATAAATCTCAATTCATCAATTCCTGCCGTATCGCGCAGTGTAGCCGGCTGCACACCCAGTTTTTCGAATTGCTTTCTTACGGTT
>NZ_JAQEHY010000012.1:0-101292 GCF_027665985.1 Butyricicoccus sp. AM78-15b2TA | reverse complement strand
ACGCCTACATCTAAGCAGCAACGAAAGTTGCTGCTTTTTCTATACTACTGAGAGGAAAACGCCGATGTATCAGTATATTTTATTTGATTTAGACGGTACGCTCACCGATTCCCGCGAGGGCATCACCAAATCGGTGCAGTATGCGCTGGATAAAATGGGCATCCACGAGCCGGAGCTCAAGCCGCTGGAGCGCTTTATCGGTCCGCCGCTGTACGACGAATTCCGCCGCAGCTACGGCTTCGATGACGCCGAGGCAAAGCAGGCAATCGAGTTCTACCGTGAGCGATTCGGCGTGATCGGTTGGAAGGAGAACATGCTCTACAACGGAATTCCGGAGTTGCTGAAGACCCTGACGGACGCCGGAAAGACTCTGTCTACCGCATCGTCCAAACCGGCGTTTTTCATTGATAAAATCGTCAAATACTTTGATATTGCGCAGTATTTCACCGTGGTTTCCGGTGCAACGCTGGATGGCACAATCGGCACAAAGGCACAGGTCACACAGCAGGCGCTTGACCGTTTGCAGGTGCAGGATCTGTCACAGGCTGTACTGGTCGGTGACCGCCTGCACGATGTGGAAGGTGCGAAGCAATGCGGTATTGACTGCATCGGCGTGACGTTCGGCTTTGGCGGCCGAGAGGAGCTGGAGGATGCAGGCGCGAAGCATGTAGTCGACCGCGCGGAGGAACTGCTGCCGCTGCTGCTCTGAATTTCCATAAAAAGCTGTCTTTTGAGACAGCTTTTTTGCGTTTTCGGGCAGAGAAAACCGCGCAAAAATCTGCAAATTATGCAGGTTTTCTCTCCTATTATGGGGCACATTGTGCTATAATATAAACTGAATAAAAGTGCATTGAAAGGAGTTCTCTCCGTGGCAGATATTACCGTACAAAACCTGACCAAATATTATGGCGACCGCCTGATCCTGAAGGACATTTCCTTCGACATTCAGCCGGGCGAAAAGGTTGCTATTTTAGGCGCAAACGGCGCCGGAAAGACCACTTTACTCAATATTTTGACCGGCAGACTGTCGTATGACGGCGGACACGTTGCGTTCGGACAGGGACGAACCGCAGGTGTCATTGATCAGATGCCGGATTTTCCGCCGGAATCGACCGTGGAGGACATTCTCCGTCTGGCGTTCAAGGAGTCCGACGAAGTTGCGGCAGCAATGGACGCGCTGACCGACGAAATGACGCGCAAGCCGGATGACGCATCGCTGCTCAAGCGCTACGCGCAGCTGGAAACGCGGTTGGAAATCCTCGGCGGCTACAACCGCGATTACGAGATCAACCGCGTGTGCAACGGTCTCGAAATCGCGCAGGAAATGCGTTCGCAGAAGTTTGACCTGCTCTCCGGCGGCGAAAAAACGCGCATTAACCTCGCCCGCATCATTCTCGAGCAGACCGATGTGCTGCTGCTCGATGAGCCGACCAACCACCTCGACATGGACGCTGTGGACTGGCTGGGCAATTACCTCGAGAATTACCGCGGCACCGTGCTCATTATCTCGCATGACCGCTGGTTTATCGACCAGTGCTGCGACCGCGTGATTGAAATCCACGATTGCACCTGCGATTTCTACAACGGCAACTACTCGTATTATGCAGTTGAGCGTGAGCGCCGCCGTGAGGAGCAGCTCAAGCACCACGAGCACGAGCTGGCAGAGAAAAAGCGTCTGGAGGCGACTGCGCGTTCCATGCACGAGCACGGCACCGAGCATCTGGCAAAGCGTGCCGCGTCCATCGAGAAGCGCATTGCGCGTATGAAGGTCACTGACCGGCCCAAGACCGACAAAAAAATGACCGTCACGTTTGGCGACCCGAACTACGAGACTGAGGAAGTGCTCAAGGTTCGTGATATTACAAAGAGTTATGACGGACGAGAAATATTGCATAACGTATCGTTCAACATCCGCAACCGTGAGCGCGTCGCGCTGCTTGGTGCAAACGGCGCCGGAAAGACCACCATGCTGAAAATCCTGCTTGGCGAGGAAGTGCCGGATGGCGGTGTAATCCGCAAGGGCGTTGGACTCAAGCCGGCGTACCTGCCGCAGCAGGTGTATTTTGCCAATCCGCACCGCAACCTCATCGACACGCTCATCTACGACAAGAACGTGTCCATGCAGGTGGCGCGAAACCGGCTCGGTTCGTTCCAGTTTACCGGTGAAACCCAACTGAAAACCGTGGATATGCTGTCCGGCGGTGAGAAAAGCCGTTTGCGCCTGTGTGAACTGATGTACGATCCGCTCAATCTGCTCATCCTCGATGAGCCGACCAACCACCTTGATCTTGCATCCCGCGAGTGGATTGAGGAGGCGGTTGAGGCGTTCGACGGCACGCTGCTGTTTGTTTCGCATGACCGCTACTTCGTCGAGCGCTTTGCAACCCGCGTGCTGTATCTCGAAAACGGTCACCTGACCGATTTTATCGGCTCGTACAGCGCGTTCCTTGACTGGCGAGCCAAGGGCGGCGGCGCACTGCCGGAAGCGGCTCCTGCACCGGCGCCCAAGAAGAAAAAGGCCGCTGTGCCGACGCTGGACGATGTGCCCAAGCCGCCTGAGAAGCCAAAGCGCACCGGCGGCACCAAGAATCTGCAGAAGCTGCTGAACACGCTCGAGCGCGAGATTTCGCAGCTGGAAACCCAGTCGTCCGACCTCGAACAGCAGATGGTGGACGCGGCATCGGATTCCGGCAAGCTGCTCGAGCTGATGACCGAAAAGGAAGCCTGCGATGAAAAACTCGCCGCAAAAATGGACGAATGGGAAGCCGTTGCGGCCGAGCTGGAGGAACTGCAATGAAAGAAAAAAGGGTATGGATAGGGCTTGCGGTGCTGTTTGCCATCATCGGCGCGCCGCAGCTGTTCTGGAAGCCGTCGCGGTTCGGCGGTATTTTCCTGTTAGCGCTTGCCATCGGCTGTATGGGGGAATGGCTGATGCTTTGCGGACGCGAAAAGCATAAGGCGTGCCGCATTTTGTCGCGCGTGGGACGCGTACTGTTTGCATTGTTCGTGCTGTCGTTTGCGGCGGTGCAGGTGTTTGTGATCGGCATAGCATTCGACGAGGATGACCCGTCAGCTGCGCCGCAGGCGGATTACTATCTGGTGCTGGGTGCGCTCGTCAATCCGAACGGGCAGCCGTCGGCGGCTCTGGCGGCACGATGCGATACGGCAATTGCAGTGCTGAACGTCAATCCGGGCAGTCAGGCCATTCTGTGCGGCGGTCAGGGCGGCGATGAGCCGTGCACCGAAGCTGCAGCCATGCAGGATTACATGATCGCGCACGGTGCAGACGCAGAACGGCTGATCCTGGAGGACAAGTCGAGCACGACCATCCAGAATATCGCCAACGCAAAAAAGCTGCTGCCCGAGGGCGCAGCGGTTGCCGTAATTACAAATGATTATCATCTTGCCCGTGCACGCCGCCTGCTGGCGCATGCCGGTCTGGGTGACGCAGGCGTTCCTGCGAAAACGCCGTATCCGGGGCAGTGGATGGCGGTAAGGTGCCGCGAATACTGCTCCATCATGGGCTTGATATTCACCGGACGCTGGTAAACGCAATTTTGATGAATTTTCCGTGCTTCACACGATTTGGAGATAGAATATGTTTGAAAAACTGAAAGTCTTAGCGGCGCGGCTGGACGAGCTGGAAATGCGGCTTTCTGCGCCGGATTTATACGACGACCCCGACCGGGCGGCCAAGCTGCTGCGCGAGCGCAACGAGCTCGAGCCGATCGTCACCGCGTTCCGCGAATACGAGCAGGCACAGCGCACACTCGCGGACGCGACCGAAATGCTGTCCGACCCGGACATGAAGGAGCTGGCGCAGGAGGAGCTGCAGCAGGCGAAAAGCGACATTGCCCGCCTGGAGGACGAACTGAAAATCCTGCTGCTGCCCAAGGACCCGAACGACGAGAAGAATATCTACGTTGAGATTCGCGGCGGTGCAGGCGGCGAGGAAAGCGCGCTGTTTGCCGCTGACCTCTACCGCATGTACACGATGTACGCCGACAAGCGCGGCTGGCAGACCGAGGTCATGAACAAATCCGAGACCGAGCTGGGCGGCTACAAGGAGATCGTGTTCCGCGTGGCAGGCGATAAGGTGTACTCGCGGCTCAAGTTCGAGAGCGGCGTACACCGCGTGCAGCGTGTGCCCGAGACCGAAAGTCAGGGCCGTGTGCACACCTCGACAACCACCGTGGCTGTCCTTCCCGAAGCGGAGGAACTCGACTTCTATATCGACCCGAAGGATTTACGCATCGACACGTTCCGCGCCTCCGGCGCGGGAGGTCAGCACATTAACAAGACCTCGTCCGCCATCCGCGTGACGCATATCCCGACCAACACGGTCGTCGAGTGTCAGGACGAGCGCAGCCAGCACAAAAACAAGGACAAGGCGCTGTCTGTTCTGCGTTCGCGGCTGTACGAGGCCGAGGTGGAAAAACAGCGTGCGGCCATCGCCGCCGACCGAAAAAGCCAGGTCGGCACTGGCGACCGCTCGGAGCGCATCCGCACCTACAATTTCCCGGAGAATCGCGTGTCCGATCACCGCATTAAGCTGACCATCTACAAGCTGGATCAGTTCCTGAACGGCGATATGGACGAGATTTTAGACGCGCTCATCGCGGCTGACACAGCGGAAAAGCTGAAGGAGCAGAGCGAAATGTAACCTTGGGGCAACACCGCACAATTAAAGCTGCGGTGCTTTGCGGAAATTTTGTGTCCTGACTTTGTTGCAGTTTCACGGTAATACATCGAGTATTACCGCAAAACTGTGCCTCGCCAGTACGCAAAATTTACTCGCAAATCACTCTTGTTCAATTATGCGGTATTGCCTTAGAACTGGATTTCGTCATCCTCATCGTCCCAATCGTCCCACTTGTCCTCGGTCTGGCTCTCCAACTCAGCATTCAGATCGGACATATCACCGAACTCTACGCGGCATATAATTTTCGTGCAGGTGGTGAACAGCACGCGGACGTAAAACCGCTTGGGCACGCGCTCATAAATGCGCGATGCGCTTTCCGTGCCGCCGGCCTTGGTCTGCGGGCTGTTGGCAATGTAGCCGACCTTGCCGATGTACGGCAGAAACGCGCGGATGGCATCGCTGTCGTACGGATTGCTCGGCTCCTTGGCACAGCGGATGAGATTGCCGATCTGGAACGGCTCACGTCCGTAATAGTGCTGAAAACCGGTGATCGTGACGAAAATGTTCTTGTTCTTTGCCATGCGAAGCACTCCTTTCTTTTATAATTGGAGTATAGCATGGTGAATGTCCGATAAACCTCTCTTTGGTGGGAAACAAGGGTCACAGACCCTTATAATAAAAGGAGGATTTTCATGTTAAGAAGTGGTGTGATTTTACTTGTTCTGGGAATCGCCGTGTTTCTTGCGGCGAGCGTACAGCTGTTTCGGGGCAGGACGAAGAAGGTACACTGGTGCATATCGTGCGTGCTAGCGATGCTGCTTGTGGGAAACGGCATCTGGAACGCAAACCGTTATTTTGACCTCGGTATCGGCGTGCCAAAGACGTTTTCTGCGGAAAACTGGGCGAAAACCGCACCGGCACAGCGGCATTTCATGGTCAGCGACCTGCAGAACAGCACCGAACTTGTCGGCATGAGCGCGGCTGCGGTGCGCGAGCTGCTCGGCACGCCGGACTATACAGACACCGATACCTGCCTTTCATACCTCATTGCACAGCCGTTTGATGAGGTAACGCTCGACCTGACACTGGAAAACGGCATCGTCACCAAAGTGGAAGAAAAAGACCATTGATATCATAAATGGAAGTGTAAACTGATGAAAACAACTCTTTTGACATCGGAAACCGACGAAAACGCGGTAAAAACCGCCGCAGAACTCATTCGAGCGGGCGAGGTCGTCGGCATGCCGACCGAAACCGTGTACGGCCTTGCGGCGAATGCGCTGAACGGCGAGGCGGTAAAGAAAATTTTTCTGGCGAAAGGCCGTCCGCAGGATAACCCGCTGATCGTCCACATCGCGGACTTTGACCGGATTTACGACCTGTGTCCGGCGGTTCCGCCGCAGGCAAAGCAGCTTGCCGAGGCGTTCTGGCCGGGTCCGCTGACCATGATCGTGCCCAAGGGCGACTGCATTCCGGACGAGGTTTCGTGCGGACTGGACACAGTGGGCATCCGCCTGCCGTCGCACCCGATGGCGCGTGCGCTGATTCGGGAGAGCGGCGTACCACTGGCGGCTCCGTCCGCGAATACGTCCGGCAGACCGTCCACGACCACGGCGGCGCACGTCATGCATGATATGGACGGCAAGATTGCGGCTGTATTGGACGGCGGCGCGTGCGGCGTCGGCGTGGAGAGCACGGTAATCACACTCGCGCTCGAGCGTCCGCGTCTGCTGCGCCCGGGCGGCATCACGCTCGAACAGCTGCGCTCGGTGCTCGGTGAGGTGGATGTTGACCGCGCGCTGTACGAGAAGATCGGGGATGACGTGAAGGTGTCGGCGCCCGGCATGAAATACCGGCATTACGCGCCGAAAGCGCCTGTAACGGTCGTGCGCGGCAACCCGCAGGACACGGCGAAGTACATCGCGGAGCGTATCGGTGACGCAACCGGTGTGCTGTGCTTTGATGAGTACAAGGATATGTTCCCGAACTGCATTGTGGAGTGCTTCGGCTCGAGGGACGATCTCGGTGCACAGGCGCGCGAGGTATTCGACCGCCTGCGGGCGTTCGATGATACCAGCGTAACGCAGATTTGGGCGCAGTGCCCATCGGATGAAGGACTCGGTCTTGCGGTGGCGAACCGCATCAAGAAAGCGTCGGGATTCTCGGTGATTGAGATTTGATTTTCCGGTGCAGACCGGAGGGAGTTTCGCTTGCGAAGCGAAGGGAACGGCGGCGGTTTCGCCGCGGACATTGCGCTGACGCCGCGCGGGCGCACAAGAGGGTAGACAACCTGCGGTTTTCCACCCTCTTGTGAATCCCCCCTTTTCCCTGAGAGGGCACGGTGAAATTTGCAGAGCTGAGACTATAAGGGAACGGCAGAGGATTTTTTCTACCGTAGGGGAGCACAGTGTGCTCCCATGTCGAGACTTATTCGCAGTGTCAGATAAATTACTGCTACACAGGTCGGCTACTCTCCGCAGAGTGCGGCATAACAGTGCCGCACAACTCGTAAGTCTGGATATTACATCCAGCACCTGCGAAGATAAATTGTACCGAATGTCTAAATTCGCAGGTGCCGTCTGTTACAACGTGCTAAAAATTTGTGCGGCACTGCTATCCCCCAGGGGACCCTCTCTTGCCCTTCGGGCAATTCACCTTGTGTCGCACCTGCGTAGAGTAAACCGTATGTGTAGCAGTACGCTGTCTGTGAACTGCGAATATTTTACGAAATAAACGCAACGGTAACCCGACTGCCGTACCCCTTTTCGGAGCGGTCGCCGCTCTCTGGTCTGCGCCAGACTAAGAAATAAAAGGAAACTGGAGTCCCAAGAGGATAGAAACCTTGGTGTCTATCCTTTTGGACCTCCCGGCCGTCCGGACGGCTCCCATTCCCAGTTCTGCGGGCGCAGAAAACCCAATTGCAAGCTAACAATAATAACCGATTCGATCCCACGCATAGAATCCCAATGAGGAAGTGAAACTAATGAAAATCATCGGCTTGACCGGCGGCAGCGGCACCGGCAAAGGCACGGTTGCCGCGCGTATGCGCGCTCTCGGCGCGGGCTGGGTGGACGCGGACGCGGTGTACCGCACGCTCTGCGCGGAGAACCGCGAAATGCTGTCCGCGCTCGATACCGCCTTCGGCGGCGTAACCGACGCGAACGGCGTACTTGACCGTCCGAAACTCGCGAAAATCGTGTTTTCCGACCCCGCAAAGCTGCAAACGCTCAACGAAATCACCACTCCGTATATCCGCAGGGCGTCTCTCGACGCGATTCACGCACAGAGCGAGTGCCCGGTCGTGCTGTACGATGCACCGACTCTGTTTGAAGCCGGTGCGGACGACTTCTGCGACAAAATCGTCGCTGTGCTCGCGCCGCACGACACGCGCGTTGCCCGTATCATCGAGCGGGACGGTCTGTCCGATGAAGCCGCACGCGCCCGCATCGACGCGCAGCCGAACGACGCGTTTTACCGCGAAAAATGCGATTTTATCATCGAAAACAACGGCGATCTCGATGCACTCTATCGGGACACCGATGCTTTATACAGTCAACTCATTAAGTGATTCGGATTAAAAAAGGAGAATGCAACATGACTTCCGAACAGCTTTTTTACGACAAAAAGACCGGCTTTGACCGTCTGACCGACGAGGACAAGCAGGGCATTCAGGCCTACGCCGAGGGTTACAAAAAATTCCTCGACGAGAGCAAAACCGAGCGTGACGCCGTGCTGGAAATCGCCCGCATGGCTGAGAGCAAGGGCTTCCGTGCATGGACGCGCGATGACACGCTTCGTCCGGGTGACAAGATTTACCGCATCAACCGCCACAAGGGCATTATGCTGGCTGTTATCGGCAATCAGAGTCTGGCCGAGGGCGTACGTCTGACTGCTGCTCACCTCGATGCACCGCGCGTTGACATCCGCACCGTGCCGCTGTACGAGGACAACGGCATGGCGTTCTTCAAGACCCACTACTACGGCGGCATCAAGAAGTATCAGTGGACCGCAATTCCGCTCGAGCTGCGCGGCGTTGTCTGCGTCTGCGAGAACGGCGAGGTCAAGCGCGTACAGGTGCGCGTAGGCGACAAGCCGACCGACCCGAAGTTCGTTATCACCGACCTGCTGCCGCACCTTGCCACCGAGCAGATGACCCGCAAGGCGACCGAGGTGATCAAGGGCGAGGGTCTGAACATCCTCATCGGCTCAGTTCCGAGCGAAACCGTGGACGAAAAGTGCAGCGAGAAGATCAAACTCGCCATTATGGAGCACCTTAACCGCGAGTACGGCATGACCGAGGCGGATTTCCTGTCTGCAGAGCTGTGCTGCGTTCCGGCGTTCAATGCCTGCGATATCGGTTTTGACCGCTCGTTTGTCGGCGCGTACGGCCACGACGACCGCGTTTGCTCCTATCCGGCAGCAACCTCTCTGTTCGACCTGACCGAGACTCCGGCGCATACCGGCGTCTGCCTGCTGGTGGACAAGGAGGAGATCGGCTCGGACGGCGTGACCGGCATGCAGTCCCGCGCGTTCGACACCTTTATGGCCGACCTCTGCCGCGCACAGGATGTGCTGCTCGACGAGTGCTTCGAGAACTCGGTCTGCCTATCTGCCGACGTTTGCAACGCCTTTGACCCCAACTATCCGGAGGTCTCCGAGAAGCGCAACGATGCGCGCGCAAACTGCGGCTTCGCGCTCGTCAAGTACACGGGCGCACGCGGCAAGTCCGGCACCTCGGATGCAACCGCTGAGCTGATGGCGCGTATCCGCTGCATCTTTGACAAGGCGGGTGTTATCTGGCAGACCGGTCAGCTTGGCAAGGTTGACCAGGGCGGCGGCGGCACGGTTGCCATGTACCTCGCAAACCGCAACATTGACACCGTAGACGCAGGCGTTCCGGTGCTCTCCATGCACGCACCGTTCGAGTGCATTGCCAAGCTGGATCTGTATATGGCATACAAGGGCTTTGGTGCGTTCTACCGCGATTAAACGAGATAAAACGGAGGTTTTACCATGCTGTTGATTCAAAACGGACGGGTTCTCGACCCGTATACGCAGATGGATGCGCTACGTGATGTGCTGATCGGTGACGACGGCGTTATCGCGCAGGTGGCTGAGCACATCGACGCGCCCGCGGGCTGCACGGTGTATGACGCGAGCGGGCTGACCGTCTCTCCCGGCTTTGTGGACGGACACGTTCACTTCCGCGATCCCGGTCAGACACAGAAGGAGGACGTGCTGACCGGTGCGGCGGCGGCAGCCGCAGGCGGCTACGCCACGGTAATCTGCATGGCGAACACCGTGCCGACCTGCGACACACCCGAGATCATCCGCTACGTTACCGACAAGGCGAAGGACTGTCCGGTGCAGGTTTTGCAGGCAGGCTCGGTCACTAAGGGCCTGAAAGGGCAGGAGCTGACCGACTTTGACGCACTGCTCGAAGCGGGTGCGCCGTGCCTGACCGACGACGGCATCAACCTGACGAGTGCGGCGCTGTGCCGCACCGCCATGGCGGAAGCCGCCAAGCGCGGCACGCTGCTCTCCTTCCACGAGGAGGAACCGTCGCTCGTGCCGTCCCCGGGTGTGAACTACGGCTCGGCGGCCGCCAAGCATTTCGGCGTACCGGGCGCGATGGCGAGCGCGGAATCTGCAATGATCGGCCGTGACATTGCGCTGGCGCTCGATACCGGTGCGCGCGTGCTGTTCCAGCACGTTTCGTCCGCGCAGTCGGTCGCGCTCATTCGAGCGGGCAAGGCGCTGGGCGCACACATTTACGCCGAGGTCACGCCGCATCATCTGTCGCTGACCGAGGATGATGTGCCGGCACATGGCACTTATGCGCGCATGAATCCGCCGCTCCGCAAGGAGGCTGACCGTCAGGCGCTGATTGGGGCTCTGGTGGACGGCACCATCGACATGGTGGCAACCGACCATGCACCGCACACCGCGGAGGAGAAGGCCCGTGAGTTCGCAAAGGCGCCGTCTGGCATCACCGGCTTGGAAACCGCGTTCTCGGTGTGCAATACTTACCTCGTTCAGACCGGCAAGCTCACGCCGATGCAGCTTGTTGACCGCATGAGCAAGACTCCTGCCGAGATTTACGGTCTGACCGACCGTGCTGTGCAGGCAGGCAATTTTGCCCGTCTGGTGCTGCTGGATTGGGATACTGAGAAGGTATACGAAACGTATAAATCCAAGGGAATCAACACGCCGTATACCGGTAAAAAACTCACCGGTTCGCCGAAGGCGATCGTTACCGGCACGAAAGTTACCGAATAAAGCCTAAAAGGGACCCGAGAGGGTCCCTTTTTGACATTCTGCGCGGAAGCAAAAAACTTGCGAAAAAATTTTGCAAAACCTATTGACAAATAAGCTGTATCCGCGCTATAATATACAAGCTGATTGCGATAAACCATCCAAACAGCGTGTACCAGCATTTTATATTCCTCAATAGCTCAGTTGGTAGAGCATGCGGCTGTTAACCGCAGGGTCGTTGGTTCGAGTCCAACTTGAGGAGCCACTTTATAGGGGTATAGCTCAGCTGGTAGAGCATCGGTCTCCAAAACCGAGTGCCGTGGGTTCGATCCCTACTGCCCCTGCCAATGCTGCTATAGCTCAGTCGGTAGAGTGCATCCTTGGTAAGGATGAGGTCACCAGTTCAAATCTGGTTAGCAGCTCCATGAAGAACCGCTTTTAGGCGGTTCTTTTTTTATGAAATTTTTCAAATAAGGGAGAAAACAGGTATGAAGCTGCGAAACTCTTTGTTTCTGCTGCTGACGGCCACGATTTGGGGTGTGGCCTTTGTGGCGCAGAGCGTCGGCATGCAGTATGTCGGCCCGTTCACCTTTGTGTTCGCGCGCAACGTCATCGGCGGACTGGTCCTGCTGCCGGTCATCGCGGTGTTGGGCAAAAGCGGCGGCCCGCATCCGAAGCAAGCGCCCGAGGAGCACCGCAAAGCCCGCAAAACGCTCGTTATCGGCGGTATGTGCTGCGGCACGGCGCTGTGCGCGGGCAGCATCACCCAGCAGTTCGCGCTGCTGTATACGCCAGTCGGCAAGGCCGGATTCCTCACCGCGTGCTACATCCTGATCGTGCCGCTGCTCGGCCTGCTGTTCGGCCGCAGATGCGGTGTGAAGCATTGGTGCGGCGTTGCGCTGGCAATGGCCGGGCTGTACTTCCTGTGCATGACGGGCGGCAGCTTCGGCTTCGCGATGGGCGACCTCATCGGTCTGTCGTGTGCGCTGCTGTTCTCCATCCATATCACAGTCATCGACCATTTTTCACCGATGGTGGACGGCGTGAAGATGTCCTGCATCCAGTTTTTCTTCTGTGCGATCTTATCGGGCATCGGTATGTTGATCTTCGAGCAGCCGAGCTTCGCGAACATCCTTGCCGCGTGGAAGCCGATTCTGTACGCAGGCGCGATGTCGTCCGGCGTGGGCTATACCCTGCAGATTGTCGGTCAGAAGGGCATGAACCCGGCGGTAGCATCGCTTATCATGAGTCTGGAGTCGGTTATCTCGGTTATCGCAGGCTGGCTTATTCTCGGTCAGGCGCTGTCCGGCCGAGAGATTTTCGGCTGTGTGCTGATGTTTGGCGCTATCGTGCTGGCACAGCTGCCGGAACGGAAAAAACAGAGCGTATAATGCAAAAGACAGACGGAGAGACGGTTATTTACCGTCTCTGAGGCTGTCGAAAAACTAACGTTTTCCGAGCAGCCTCTCGCTCGAAACCACGCTTTCGAGCGAATCTCGAAGAAAAACCGCGTCCTGCGGCCACATTTTTTCTTCCCTTGTATAAATTCCGAGATACACAAGGTGAATTGCCGCATAGCGGCAAGAGAGGGTGGCCTGGGCCATGCTCCCGGAATTTATGAATTTGCTTCGCAAATTCTATTTTATGCGTGCTGCCGCACGAAACGCAAAACGCCAATCTGACTTTTTGACAGACTGAGAGACGGTTATTTACCGTCTCTTTTTTGCGTTTTGTGCTCGCCAATCATCGTATAGAGCGCTTCCAGCGCATCCGAAAGCGTGCCGACCTCATCAATCAGTCCGAGTGCGGCGGCCTGATTGCCGGAGATCACGGTGCCGACATCGGCGGTCAGCTGACCGGTTTCGCGCATAAGCTGCTGCAGACGCTCGGCGGTGATATGTGAGTGCGAGGTGATGAAATCCACGATGCGCTCCTGAATTTTCGCCAGATACTCGAATGCCTGCGGCACAGCAATGATCGTGCCGTTCATCCGCACCGGATGAATGGTCATGGCGGCGGAAACGGCGATAAAGCTCTTTTTGGCGGCAACGGCCAGCGGTACGCCGATCGAATGCCCGCCGCCGAGCACGAGCGACACGGTCGGCTTTTTCATGCCCGCGATCAGCTCAGCGATGGCAAGTCCGGCTTCTACATCGCCGCCGACCGTGTTGAGCAGCACGAGCAGACCGTCGATTTCGTCGGCCTGCTCAACTGCCGCAATCTGCGGGATGAGGTGCTCGTACTTGGTGGTTTTGTTCTGTGCGGGCAGTTCCATGTGGCCCTCGATCTGGCCGACAATGGTGATGCAGTGTATCGTTCCGCGCGCTGTTTTTGCCGTAATCGAGCCGGTTTCCGCGATGGCATTCTGTTCCGGTGCGGCAATGGACGGGGTTTCTTCGGACATAGATGATCCCTCCTGAAGTGGTGAATTTGCCCTAATCACAAGTTTTCCACAAGGTGCGGTGGATTATGCAGCGGTGGTTTTTCCACAGCCGATATTACAATGCGTAGTCGAAAAACCGAGATATACGGCGGCTTGCGAGGGTGTATACAAAAAGTTATCCACTTTATGCACAAGGTTATCCCCAGATACCCTGTGGAAAGTCCTGTGGATAAAGTGGATTACCAGTTTTTGTGACAGGTTTTTACAGCGGTATCCTGCGGAGCGGTCGCCGCTCTCTGATTTGCGCCAGACTATCTAACAAGGAAAAGGTAGGCGTTCAAAAAGGAAGGGCACTCATTTAATCCGAGCACGGCGCGGAAACAAGGTTTAGCAGCCTACGGGCAAACCGCAGATGTCTCTTCCTTTTTGTCCCCGCCGCGGACACGGCAATTCCCTGCTGAATTTCAGCGAAAAACACCATGCCCGGACAGGGTGAACCGCCTGCACGGTTCAAGTGCCCCAGTTGATCAGCGCAAAATAATGGACAGCTGCCGCTGTTCGACAAACACCACTTGCCGTTCTACTCCAAATTTGCTACAATAGAAGTACATATATGTACAGCTCGGCTGTGCATATGCTGCAAAATGACAAAAATTATGGAGTTGATATCAATGAGCAATCCTATCGTTACGATTGAAATGGAAAATGGCGGCGTAATCCGCGCAGAGCTGTACCCGGAAGTTGCACCGAACACGGTTCGCAACTTTGTTTCTCTGGTGCAGAAGGGCTTTTATGACGGCACGATCTTCCATCGTGTCATCCCGGGCTTTATGATTCAGGGCGGTGACCCGGAAGGCACCGGCATGGGCGGCCCCGGTTATGAGATCCGCGGCGAGTTTACCGCAAACGGCTTCCAGAATGACCTGAACCACACCCGCGGTGTTCTGTCTATGGCGCGTACCGCTGCACCGGACTCCGCAGGCAGCCAGTTCTTTATTATGACCGAGGACGCACCGCATCTGGACGGTCAGTATGCTTCCTTCGGCATGGTTATCGACGGCATGGACATTGTTGATGCCATCGTCAACACCAAGCGCGACTGGCACGACCGTCCGCGCGAGGAGCAGAAGATGAAGTCCGTTACCGTGGATACGCAGGGCGTAGAGTACGAGGCTCCGGAGACCCTGTAACAGAGGGAGAGGATCGGTATTGTACTATACCAATAAGGAGACTTTTGTCCTGTCTGCGGACGGCTGCATGGATACCGAACGCGGCGGACTGGAATCCATTCTGGCCGGCAACGACGAGGGCGCAAAAGGCTGCTGTTTTTCGGTTGCCATGTCATCGGACGGTATTGCTGTGCTTTCGTCGGACGGCTGTGTTGCCGCGCCCGACGGCACGAGGCTGCCCGTCCGCGATTATAGCTACGCGGAGCTGCATCAGGCGGCGCCGCAGCTGACGCCGGTTAGTCAGGCGATCGAGCTGGCACGCACCTGTCAGGGCAAGATTGCCATCACCGTGCACGATCAGACCATGCTGCGGCAGCTGCGTATGACGCTGCGGTATGCGGATTGTCTGGATGATACGATCATCATCGGTCTGGGGCTGGTGGAAGCGGCTCGTGTAGCGTCTGCCAATCCGGATTTACATATCATGGGTGAGATGCCCAATCTGCCGAGCGAGATTGACGCGCTGGTCAATGCCGCGCAGACAACCGGCCTGTTCGGTCTGCGGGCCGAGCCGAAGGATTTGTCCGAGCGGCTGGTTTCGGCGTGCCGACAGGCGGGGCTGTTCACCATGAGCCGATGCACGGACGATCCCAATACGCTTGCGGAACTCATCCGCAAAGGCGTAAACTTTATCGAAACACGCCGGCCGGACATCACGGCGGCGCTGCTGCCTGCCGGTGAGGCTGAACCGCACGGTATTCCGCTGAGATACTGATGAAATCCCGTAAAAGGACGCACATAGTGCGTCCTTTTCAGCTTGTCGAAAAAGTCAGATTTCTATTTTGTGCTTCGTGCGACAGCACGCATAAAATAGAATTTGCGCAGCAAATTCATAAAAACCGGGGGCGTGTACCTCGGGTTTTATACAAGGGAAGAAAAAATGTGTCCGGAGGACGCGGTTTTTCTTCAGCATTCGATCGAAAGCGTGGTTTCGATCGAGAGGCTGCTCGAAAAACGATAGTTTTTCGACAGCCTCAAAGGACGCACATAGTGCGTCCTTTTAAAGTTAATTCGCGCGATAGCGCACATCAAATAGGATTTGCTGTGCAAATTCTAAAAATCCGGGGATATGTGCCACGCAGCGCGACCGAGAAGCCGCGCAAGGATAGCGTTCGGATTTTTGACCTATAGAGCGAGAAAATTTCGGCCGCCAAGAGGAACGGTCTACGGTCCGTTCCTCTTGGCGGCAAAGCTGTAGTTTCGCGACAGCCTGAGGGCGGACCTTTGGTCCGTCCTTTTTCTATCCCTTTCTGCTTGAAATCCTGCAAAATTTGCGTAAATTTCAGTACCACACGCTGCCTGAATGTGCTATACTTAATATGTATAGGTGCCTGCACCTGTCAACCAATATTTGTATCATTTTAGGTAGGAGAGCTCCATGAGATCACTGCGAATTTTACCGGCGCTGCTGTTCCTTTTGCTGCTGGGCGGCTGTGTGTTTCCATCGGGCGATGAGCTGTTGGCCGCGCCCAAACCATCCAGCAATTACCAAAGTCTGCAGACTGAGCTGGAAAAGCAGCTTGCGCAGGGCGTATCCTACGCCTCGCCAAGCGAGGGTGAAAACCGTTCGTCTATTCAGCTTGCCGATTTGGACAACGACGGCGTGGAGGAGGCCATCACGTTTTTCCGCGGCGCCACCTCGGCGACGAGCAACAAATTTACGGTAGCTGTTTACCGCAAGCAGGATGACAGCTACGTCTGCACCGGCACGATCGACGGCCGCGGAACGGCATTGCGTTCGGTCGAATTTCCGGTACTTGAGCCGAGCGGCAAGCGCGGCATGGTCCTCACCTGGCGCCTGCCGGGCGACGGAACAGGTGCGCTTACCATGTGCGATTTTGACGAAAACTGCACGCCGGGTATCATTCTCGAAACCGAATATACCGCTATGGAGTTGACCGATCTGACCGACAACGGTGCAAAGGATCTGCTGCTGATCACGAGTGACACCTCCGGCAAGCGCGTGGCACGCCTGTACCAATATGACAGCGGCTCCATGCTGCCGGCCGGTGAGACGGCGACCAGTCAGGGGGCGGCTGCGGTTGAGCACATGCAGTCCGGCCGTGTGCAGGACAGCAAGACCGCTGTGTTTGCTGAGGAAAAGGTGGCGAATGGCGCCGGTCTGACGACGGATATTTTCGTCTACTCGAACGACACGCTGCGCAATCTGGCACTGGACGGCGAGGATACCGCCAGCCACAGCACCTACCGTCCGGTGGCGGTCTACGCGAGCGATGTCAACGGCGACGGCATCACCGAGCTGCCGCGTGCAGTGCTGATGGCGGGCTATAAGGACACATCCTCGTCCGATGCGGTGTATATGCTCGACTGGTATGCCTACGGCATCGGCAAAGTTCCGACCAAGGTTGCAACCACTTATCAGAACATTTCGGATGCGTGGAGCCTGCTGATCGACCAGAAATGGCATAACCGCATCACCGCAATCAAGGCAAACGACGGCGGACTCAGCTATGTGGAATTTTTTGAGTACCGTAAGAATAAAATGTCCATCCCGCTGTTTAACATTTACTGCGCGACCGGCTCCAACCGTGAATACTACGCCGAGCGCACCGATCTGATCCAGCTGGGACAGACCACGCAGGCCATCTACTTCGCCAAGCTGACAAATGAAGGCGAGCAGAGCGAGCTGGCGCTGACCGGAGACGAGATCAAAGCCCGATTCTCGCTGGTCAACCAGGCGTGGAACAATTAAGAATCATCAAACGCCGCAGAAACGCGGCAGTTACCAATAAGCGCTAAAAGTACAGGAGGATATTACAATGAAGCGCAAAATTCTGGTTCTGGAAGATGAAGAGAATATCCGCTCCTTTCTGGTTCTCAACCTGAAACGCAGCGGTTACGAGGTAATAGAGGCCGAAACCGGCGAAATAGCACTGGAAAAGTACCATGAAAATCAGGATATCGCGGTTGCGGTGTTGGATGTTATGCTGCCCGGCATCGACGGCTACGAGGTCTGCCGCGCCATGCGCGGCGCGGGCTATCAGGCGGGCGTTATCATGCTGACCGCCCGCACGCAGGAAGCGGACAAGGTAACCGGCCTGATGAACGGTGCGGACGATTATGTCACCAAGCCGTTTTCGGTTATCGAGCTGGCGGCGCGTGTGGACGCGCTGTACCGCCGGGTGTCCGGTTCGCCGTTCTCTGAGGACGATGTGATCAAATCCGGTCCGTTCAAGCTGAATCTGCGCGCCCGCGAGGTGCTCAAGAACGGTGTGAAGATCGAGCTGACGCAGATCGAATACGGTCTGCTCAAGGCGTTTATGCAGAACATCGGCAAGGCGCTTTCGCGCGATGAGCTGCTCGAAATGGTCTGGGGACACCACTATGTGGGCGAGCTGAAGATTGTGGATGTGAATATCCGCCGTCTGCGGATTAAAATTGAGGATTCGCCGGCGGATCCGACCCATATTGTAACGGTCCGCGGCTACGGTTATATGTGGGAGGGCTGATATAGCCAATCGCCGCACCCGCGGCGGGAGAAACGGCGGCGGTTTCGCCGCAGAAACCAAAAGGGTAGACACCTGCGGTTTCTACCCTCTTGGGACTCCCGTTTCCCTTTGTTTCATGGTCTGGCGCAGACCAGAGACCGGCGACCGCTCCGAAATAGGGGAACGGCAGAGGATTTTTTCTACCGTAGGGAAGCACAGTGTGCTCCCATGCCCTAACCGATGCACAGTGTCAGACAGCATACTGCTACACAGGCGGTTTTATCTTCGCAGGCGCGACACAAGGTGAATTGCGTGGAGTAAACCGTATGTATAGCAGTTAGAAAACAGCTTGAGCATCTGAGGTAGAGAAATGCCTCTACGGAAGATGAACGGTACGCCCGTTCCCCTATAGTCTCAGTTATGAATTATCGCCGTGCCCTCTAAGGGAAAGAGGAAGATTCACAAGAAGGAGGAAACCGCAGGTTGCTTCCTTCTTGTGCCCCGCCGGGTAGGCGAATTCCCGCGCGGCGTCAGCGCACATTCTGCCGCTTGGTAAGCGGCATTAGAAAGGTCATTTTCTATGACAAATCGCAAGCAAAAACGCAAACCGGAACCGCCTCCGAAGCCGGAGGTACCAAAGGTACAGCACTCGCCGGGCGGCATCAAGGGCCGCTGGCTGGTGAACTCTTTGTCCTTCGTGCTCGTCATTCTGGCTGTTGTGGTCATTTTGATCTCTGTCGGTGTTTCGGGATATTACTATGCCACCGTGCGCGACAACCTCGCGTCACGCGCGGCGACCACGTCGGACACATTCCGCAAATACTTCACCGACACCTACGATCAGTTTTACACGCAGGCGGAGGCAACCGTCACCACATTTCAGGATCAGGACAAGTTTGAACAGCAGTTTTTGGACGCAAACGGCCGTATTCTGCTGTCCACCTCGGGCTTATCCGGTGGCGGCGTTGCTTCGACCGAGGATGCCTCGCAGGCGCTTTCCGGTCAGAAAACCGCAGTTTTCACGGGCAGAGACCCGCTTTCCGGCGAGCGCGTGATGAGTGTCACAGCGCCGCTGCTGAGTGCGCGCGGCGATCTGGTCGGCGGCGTGCGGTATATCACCTCACTGCGTATCGTCGAACGGCAGATCTGGATAATCGTCGGCTGCTCTCTGCTGGCATGCCTGCTGTTCCTCATGCTGGTTGTGGCATCGAACAGTTATTTTATCCGGTCGATCGTCGATCCGGTGCTCAAAATCAACACCATCGCCAAGGAGATCGCGGCCGGACGCTACGGCGTGCGCCTGCAGAAGACCTACGATGACGAGATTGGTGAGCTGTGCGATACCATCAATTATATGTCGGACGAGATCAGCCGCGCCGAACGCATGAAAAACGATTTCATTTCTTCGGTTTCACACGAGCTGCGTACACCGCTGACTGCCATCGGCGGCTGGAGTGAGACACTGCTGGCCGGCGGCGGCGAGGACCCGGAGGAGGTTATGCAGGGCCTGACGATCATCCAGAAGGAGGCGGGCCGTCTGACCCGCATGGTCGAGGAGCTGCTGGACTTTGCGCGCATCGAATCCGGCCGCATGAAGCTGGAGATCGAGACGTTTGATATGTCCATCGAGCTGTATGAAGCGGTTTATATGTATGAAAACCTGCTCAAAAAGAGCGGAATCCGCCTGCTGTACGACGAAGATGTGGATGCAAACTACTACATCAACGGCGATCGCCACCGCATGAAGCAGGTGTTTTTGAATATTCTGGACAACGCCGCGAAATACGGCGGCGACGGCAAGCAGATTGATATTGACCTTAAACGTGACGGCGGCAACATCGTTGCGTCTGTGCGCGACTACGGTCAGGGTATTCCCGAAGCTGAGCTGCCGTTCGTCAAGGAGAAATTCTACAAGGGGTCATCCAAGCAGCGCGGCAGCGGCATCGGCCTTGCCGTGACAGAGGAAATCGTTTCCATGCACGGCGGCACGCTGGATATCGCGTCCGAGGTCGGCAAGGGAACGACGGTTACCGTCACCATGCCGTCTGCCAAGTCCGAGGAGGCGCTCGGCATTACCGGTGCCATTCCGAAGGCATCTGAAACCCCGTTTACCGAAGGAGAGCATTCATGACAACGCAAAAGAAAACCACCATCGGTGGTCAGGCAATCATCGAGGGTATTGTAATGAAGGGACCTAAGAAGTCCTGCACGGTCGTGCGTAAGGCGAACGGCGAGCTTGTCAGCAAGACCGAACCGACGCCGAGCCGTGCCCCGATTTGGGAAAAGCCGATTTTCCGCGGCGCGTATACGCTGTTCACCGCTATGAAGGAGGGCATGCAGGCCATCAACTACTCCGCGTCCTTCTTTGAGGACGAGGAAGCCGATGTGCCGCCGTCCAAGTTTGAACTCTGGCTGGAAAAGAAATTCGGCTCGGAGGGTCTGAACAAGATCATCCTGAGCATTTCGACTGTCATCGGCATTGCCCTGCCGATCGGCCTGTTCATCCTGCTGCCGAGCTTTCTCGGCGGTTTTGTGCCGAAAACCTGGGGTGTGCTCGCGCGTAATGTACTCGAGGGCTGCGTGCGCGTCATTCTGTTCCTGCTGTTCATGTGGTCGGTGTCGCATATGAAGGACATCCGCCGCACGTTCGAGTACCACGGCGCAGAGCACAAGACCATTTTCTGCTACGAAGCAGGCGAAGAACTGACCGTTGAAAATGTTCGCAAACAGGGCAAATACCACCCGAGATGCGGCACCAGCTTCATGTTTGTGCTGATTATCATTGCGACTATCGTTTCGTCGATCGTCTTTTCCATCATCGACATTACCAATCCGTTCGTGCGCATGCTCGCGCATTTGATCCTGCTGCCGCTTGTTGTCGGCATAAGCTACGAGTTTAACCGCTACGCCGGCCGCTCGGAGAGCTTGCTCTCGCGTGCGCTGCGCTGGCCGGGACTGATGGTGCAGCACCTGACCGTATTCGAGCCGGACGATTCCATGATCGAGGTTGCGATCACCGCGATGAAGGCGGTTATTCCGGATGACGGCTCGGACGAGTGGTAAGCGCCATGCACTATTATTTTGCGCCGATGGAAGGCGTGACCGGTGCGGTCTATCGCCGGACGCACCACGAATTTTTCTCAGGTGTGGACAAGTATTTCATGCCGTTTATCACACCGACCACGAATGAAAAGCTGACGCCGCGGCAAAAGCGCGATGTCCTGCCGGAGTATAACGAGGGCGTGCCTGCGGTTCCGCAGTTGCTTACCAAGTCTGCCGCGGACTGCATCTGGGCGGTGAATGCACTGCATGACCTCGGGTATCCCGAGGTCAATCTCAACCTTGGCTGTCCGTCCGGCACGGTGACGGCCAAGGGAAAGGGAGCCGGATTTCTCGCACATCCGGACGAGCTGGACCGGTTTTTTGACGAAGTTTTCGCAAAATGCGAGGGGATTTCGGTAAAAACCCGTCTCGGCGTGCATGAGGCAAGCGAGTTTGACAAGCTGCTCGAGATTTACAACCGCTATCCCATCACCGAGCTGACCATCCATCCGCGCGTACGGCAGGATTTCTACAAGGGAAGGGTCCGGGAGGCAGACTTTGCGGCGGCGCTGCCGCGCTGCAGCATGCCCGTATGCTACAACGGCGATCTCATCACCGAGCGGGATGTGGGCACCGTCAGCGAACGCTATCCCGATTTACCGGCGGTGATGATCGGCCGTGCGCTGATTGCCGATCCGTCTCTCGTGGCGCGCCTGACCGGCGGCAAGGCCGCAGACGCAAAAACGCTCGAGACCTTCCACGATACATTGTTCATGCGCTACTGCGAAGCCTTCGGCGACAGCCGGATTGCCATGCTGCGCATGAAGGAAATCTGGTTTTACCATCTGAATCTGTTTGAAAACAGCGAAAAACCGGGAAAAGCGATTAAAAAAGCCAAAAATGCCGCAGAATTTCAGTCGGCGGCCGCAGCCGTGTTCCGTAATTGCAGGGTGCGGGCGAACGCCGTGCCGCTGTGGTTCAAACCCGCGTAAATTTTAGGAGTTGACCCTGTGTGACCAAGACTATCAACGATGTTTACATGCAGCTTTTCCGCCGTTTGAAAGAGGGCGGCGACCCGATGCCGCAGCTGACCGCGCGGGAGATTACCGCCTACGCCTGCAAAGCGGACAAAAAGCAGACGGCCGGCTGGTCCCATTTCTACGTTGAGGATACGACCGTGGACTACGCCGGTCTGCTGTGCGACCGCTGTCTGGACGGCGAGCCGCTGGCGTACATTATCGGCGAATGGGATTTTTACGGCCTGACCTTCAAGGTGGACCGTTCGGTGCTCATTCCGCGCTCGGACACCGAGCGCCTGTGCGAGCTGGTCATTGAGCAGGCCAAAGAGCGGGTTTCACCTCGTATTCTCGATTTGTGCTGCGGCTCGGGCTGCATCGGCATTGCGGCGGCGCACACGGTCGAGGATGCCCGCGTGACCGCGATCGACCTGTCGGACGGTGCGCTGCACATTACCCGCGAGAATGCCCGTGATCTGGGCGTGAGCAGCCGTCTGCTGACCATGAAAGCCGATGTTATGCACGCGCCTCCGCGCGGACTTGGGCAGTTTGATATTATCGTTTCCAATCCGCCGTACGTTACCGAGGACGAAATGCAGATGCTCGACCGCAGTGTAGCCGATTTTGAGCCGCATGAGGCGCTTTACGGCGGCGAGGACGGTCTGGATTTCTATCACGCCATCTGCGACAGCTGGGGTGAACTGCTGGTGCCGAACGGCAGGCTGCTGTTCGAGTGCGGCTGGCAGCAGGCCGACGACGTGGCCGGCATCATGCAGCGGCACGGCTACAAGGATGTCACTATCACCGAGGATTACAGCGGCGTGCCGCGCATTGTGTACGGCACGAATAACCGTCCGGATGTGGATTTGACGAGGGATGCGTAAATCGGGATTTGCGGGAGTGTCGCCGTTATGGTTAGAGAATTGCGGAAAGAAGATATAAATAAGCGCGCGTTGTAAAATGAAGTTGCGCATTTAGTCAAATAAAAGGCCCTCGCTATGGATTATCCAATCATATGTAAAGGAAGTAGTAGATTAGCTATCAGCTGCGGGAGAACTTACTGAAGAATTCTTCCCAAATGCGGAACGACATTTCCGGCATAGTAGCATGCGGCATGTAGTCCACCTGCGTGAACTGCACGGGAGCCGTGCTCTCACGGTCGAAGTAATGATCTTTGAAGCGACCATTGACCGTGTTAGCGCACTGTGCCCAATCGGCGGGAATCATATCAGCCTTGCCGTTGCGTTTGAGCCACAGCTCGACGGTCAGACCGGTTTCGTTCTCGTGGGTTGGTTCACACGGAATGAGCCATTCCTCATTCATGCCCCAGAACATCCAGATTGGAAGCTGTACGCCGTTTTCGGCGGCATACGGCAGGGAAGTCATTTTCTCATACGCATCGCCGAAGAATGCACCCGAGCAGGGGGCGACAGCGGCAAAGCGCTCGGTCAGTCCCAACGCCAGCATTTCGGTCATCAGCGAGCCCCACGAGTGACCGGTTGCGAACACGCGGTGCTCGTCCACCGGATACTCGGCAATCATCTTGTCCAGCAGGAACGAGAAGAATTTCAGTTCATCCGGGCGGTCGTCCTCAAGGAACACGTTCCATGCGTTGAGCGGCGCCCAGTCTGGCATAAGACCCTGCTCAGGCATGTCAACCTTGGCGTGCAGTGCGGTCGGGAACACAACGATGAAACCATGCTTGTCCGCCACATCATACCAACCGCTGTTGCCGGCGTAGATTTCACCGGTACAGGTGTAGCCATGCATGGCCAGCACGAGCGGCACCTTCTTTTCGGGATTTTGCCGTACCGACTGCGGAATGTAAACATACCATTCTCGCATCCAGCCGTCAAATTCCTCGTAGTGGTACTCCATGCCGAGGTCGCGGACCGGATCCTTTGTCACGCGCAGTTCACCGCCGGGACTGCTCATCCAGCGGCGCTGACGATAGAGAAAGTCCTTCCAGATACGGCGCTGCAGGCGTTTGGCATACTGCTCGGATGCACTGGGAATACTGCTGTGGCAGACACGGTACGCTTCCTTCTCCTGATTAGGCGCGTAAGGTGTTTCCTTCACGCGGTAATACTCGTACTGATCGGGAGACAGCTGACGGCCTTCTTCGGCTTCACATGCATTGCGCCAGTAGGTGAGGATAGCGTCGCCGGTACCGGTAGATACGGTCGGATCGTCGATAATCCACGCGGGCATCGGGATATCCTGCTTGTGAATGTCCTTGCGATGTTCCGGATCCTCAAAGCCGTCCAGATTGAGGGCATACGCCTGTCCGCAGTCGGTCAGATACTGCTCGGAAACTGCCGAGCCGCCGACCGAAGCCACACCTGCGAAGAACGCCGGATCGTAAGCCGCCGCCATATTGGCGAGCACGCCGCCTTCCTTACAGCCAACCAGATAGAACTTGGATTCGTGGACACAGAACAGCTTGCGGTCTGCGGCGGCAAGGGCTGCTGCGTTGATATACGCAACATCGCCATCCGGTGTGCCGTAGGCTTCGTTCGTGTTCCATGCGCCGTTTTCCGGCTCAAGGAAGAACACGATCAGACGTTCCTTGCACTCCTCGGTGTCCGCGATCTCACACCAGCCGCTGTGCTCGAGCAGATCATCGGCGGTCTGGCCGTTTTCTCCCAGCACAAGAATACCGGCGGTGGATTCGCGGATATCATGCGGTACATAGGCCAGCATGCGGCGTTTTTTGCCCGCGTATTCTACCGGCAGCTCAAACGTGCCGGAGAACTTGGGGGCGTAGGGATTTTTCGGGTCGCATATGTCTAAAATTTTATGGGTATACATGTTGTTCACGCTTTCTGTTACGCCGTACGGCCGGTGAGATCCTTCATAATGCCGTCGTATTCCTTATCCAGATGGTAAACCAGCATAAGGATGATAACCAAGGCCCATGCGATCATGTTGCCGTAAATGTAAAGGTTCTTGACCATGCTTATTGCGGAGGGAATCTCCACTTCCAGACCGGTAAAGCCGGAAACCTCCATCAGCTGACCAACAAGCCAGCCTGCAACGCCGCCGCCGAACTTCTGGCCGACAGTGAATGCGGAGAAGATGAGGGCCTGCACACGGATACCGGTCTTCCAGTGACCGTACTCGATAACATCAGCCAGCATGGTGAAGATGCAGCCGTAGAACGGGGCTTCGCCGATACCGCGCATAACGGCAGCGGCCATAACCATGGTCATATTCTGCGGTGCAAACAGGACAACGACCTGACCGAGCACGCAGAGCACTGCGCCGAACAGAACCAGATTGCGCTTGCCGAACTTCTTGATGAACGGGGCAAGACAGATGATAGCAATAATCTTCGGAATGTTCTCGAAACTCTGCATAACGCCCATGACTTCGACGTTACCCAGCATATACTGTGCGTAGTAAGTAGCAACGGTGCCGTTTACGTTCTGGTACAGAGCAACGGCTATCATCGTGAGAGTAAGAACGATGAAATACTTGTTCTTCAGGGTAGCCTTCAGGCGCTGTGCGAACGGCATCGCCTCGGCTTCCTTGGCTGCATCAGTGTGGAAACGCTCCTGACAGCCCTTATAGCAGAACAGCAGCATGAAGAAAGCAACGATGGAGTAAATCGCGCAAACGGTGATCCATGCCTTCTGGCCGCCGCCGAGCATGTTGATGAACGGCAGGGTAAGTGCGGTAACGATCAGGTTACCGATCGGGGACATGGCCATGCGGAACAGATTGAGCTTTGCAAGGTCATCGTCATTGCGGGTCATCATCGGCGCCAGGTTGGAATACGGCAGGTTGAGTGCGGTATATACGCCGGTGGTGCACAGGTTATAGGTGATGAATACATAGATCGCCTGCACCATCGTGCTTGAATGTGGCGGCACGCAGAACATCAGCACGGAGGCAATACCGTAAGGTGCTGCCATCCAGAGTATCCACGCACGAGCCTTGCCCTTCGGGGAATTTACCTTGTCTACAATCTGGGCGATCAGCAGGTCGCTGATACCGTCAAATACACGAGATGCTAACAGAATCGTTCCGACAAGTGCCGCAGACATGCCGATTACGTTCGTGTAGAAGTATACGATCAGACTGGAAGTGATTGCAAATACGACGTTGCAGGCGGTGTCGCCCATGCCGTATGCGATTTTTTCCATCAGACTGGTTTTGAATGAGGTGTCATTCATTGAAAGCTGTTTTTTCGTCATTTTCCTTACCACCGTTTCGTTCAGAATCGGCTGCGCAGCGTTTCTGTTTGGGATTTGACTATAGTATAGCACGAAAAGAACAAAGAAAATACGGGATATTCATTTTGGACATAGCAATATATTTTGTATTTACTCGGAGGAGAAACCGTGTTTTTGTCGCATAATATGAAATGACAGATAAAAAAAGATCAAAAAACAGATATTTTAGAAAACGTTTATGTAAAATTCATCTTTCTGATGCGGAAAAGCCGTACCTCAAGCGGCTGCAGTGTTGTCTCGAGCCGCAGAGCGGTATCCACCTGTTCGGTGGTCAGTGTGCGGTGTGCGGAAGCGTGATCGGCCAGATATTGCAGGAAGGCTCGGTCAGGGGACGGCGGTGCACCAGCGGCAAGCCACAGGTCGAACGAGGAACCCGAGGTGCGGGTGATGTCCTGCTGCTCAATCTGGTACAGACCGCGTCTGAGAGCGGGAAATGTGACCTGAAACCGCACGACCTTGCCGCTCTCGAATACCGAATAGGCGTCTTCCGGATGCTCCAGACGGCGGTAGCGATAGCGGTAAATGTTGTCGTAATGGGTGTAATTATATAGAATCAGCTGCCATTCCCGTTCACTTTGGGTGAAATACCAGCCGTCACCGGAAGCAATGCAGCAGTTGCCGAGCTGTCCGAGCAGGCGCAGTGCCTCATAGCCACTCTTCGGCACGCCGTTATAGGTGAACAGACCGTAGCCGCCGTGGTACATGGAATCGAAGTTCGCACGCTCGTCCATCAGATCGGAGATTGTCCAGTAGCCGAAGGCGGATACGGCATCCATATTTTCGCAGATGTTTTTGGTCAGCCAGACGGATTTGTAGCAGGTGTCGCTCGAAAGGTCGCGCTGCCATAGCGTGGAGTTCCATTCCTCGATGAAAATGCCCATGTCGGGCAATTCAAATTCGCGGCATATACCGTTCAGGTCATAGAGGAAGGTTTTAACGAAATTTGTATCCTTGGATAATACGGATGGGATAGACTGCTGACTGAGCGTATAGCTCATAAAATTTGCATCGGCGGACGAAGATTCATGCGGATAGCTTTGCACGGTCAGGAAATCCGGCAAACAGTCGTGGGCTGTGGCATACTGCAGAAAGACACGCATACCGCGCGGGTCCCATACCACACTGGACATGGCGCCCGGGCCGCCGAATTGCAGCCGTGTATCGACAGCTTTGACCGCATGGTACACGCAGTCATACAGTTCGAGATATTCATCCATGGTCATGCAGTCGAAGAACACATAGTTAATCTGAAAGGTAGAGAACTTCCACTGGGATACCTCGTCCCAGCCGTATCGGCAGATTGCATGCCGCAGAATAGCTTCAACCAGTGCGCCGAATGCTGTGCAGTCCGCACATGCAGCGGTGATCGAGCCGGTCTCGAAGATGCTGGTCTGTGCTTTCGCCAGTTCCCGGGGAATAAAGCTGAATTCCAGGAACGGGCGCAGCCCCTGCTCGAGCAGGAAGTCGATGACCATATCGAAGTAGGTGAAGCAGCACTTCACTTGCCCGTTTTCCATACCCTGATAGATGTGAAGCTCCTGATCGAGCATGCCGTGGAACCGCAGATAGCGGAAGCCGATCTCCTGCTGGATTTTGATAATCTGCTGTTGAACAGCGGCGGTCAGCAGATGCTTGGCGTATCCGGCGTTGAGCAGGGTTTTCCACGTATGACGAAGCCTGCGCGGCTGTACATTCTCATCAACCGTGATGTACCGCGTTTCGTGCGGCAGCTCGCGCTGCGGATCGGGCGGAACGGCAAACTGCAGCAGATAGGCAACGCCGTCCTGCAGTAAAGTTTCCTCGCCGGATGGGTCAGCAGCGGCTTTCTGGGTGGCATGCTGGCGGTATTGCCGCGGTGTCTGGCCGTGTTTCTGACGAAAATGTTCGATGAAAGCACTGGCGTTGTGAAATCCGCAGTCGTAGGCGATCTGAGTAATGGAATGATCCGTGCTGCGCAGCTGCTTTTCGGCGTGTTCCAGACGCAGCCCCATGACATACTGGGAGTAGGTCATATCCAGATTCTGCTTGAGGAATCGGGACAGATAGCCTTCGGACAGAAACTCGCGTGCAGCAAGCTCGCGCAGGGAAATATCCTCATTCCAGTCGGAATGAATATGATCCATGATGCGCTTCATGCGGCGCATGGTTTCCTCTCGCTTGGTATTGCTTTTTGGCACATCGGAAATGAGAAAATGCGCTGTCAGCAGATCAACGAGCTTGAGTACATTGGTGACAATACCGGAGGCGTTCTGCTCCGGATTCTGAAAGAAGTCTTGAAAAATTGTTGCAAATAATACGCGGATGGTCTGGTACTCCTGCTTTTCATTCTGGCTGGAGGCGTAGCAGAAGCAGACATTCTGTCTGCTCCAGCTGGCAAGCTGCAGCAGATTTTCGGGGATCTGCATGGCGATCATCTCGGCATTTTCCGAGCAGTTCACCTGATATAATTCAAACGGGTTGACAACCAGCAGCGCGCCTGCGGGCATGGAGTACTCGGCGGACTGGTATCGGATTGAGCTGTTTCCGTGCAGTCCGAAAAACAGCGTCAAACCGCTGCTGAACTCTGATCGGCAGATCTGGTCATGAAATGCCTGAAAGATAATCTGTTCCCGTTTGGTGCGCATGGCTGTTCCTGCTTTCTGTCGAATGTAGTGGTTTTATTGTAGCATACGGCTTCGGAAAAGTACAAGTGCGGCCTCGCGCGGAGCATAGAGACGGCACAAGTCTATTATAAAAAAGCTGCCCATGAGGTAGCTGTCTATAAAGCGGGTTTTGAGAAATAAATACTATGGCAATTGCCGGACAAGGGTTGCTGACAAAAGGGATATGTACCGTAAGATATACTATCTAACAGATGGGGTGATTTTATATGCGAAAAGGAGCAGTCATAGACTGCTCCTTTTTCATGCCATCCGGCGTATTTGGTTTTACTTTTGAACGATTTTCTCGCACCAGCGCTGCATGATTGCGGCGATCTCGGCACGAGTTGCGGTGCCGGTCGGGGCAAGAAGGTTGCCGCTCTTGCCATTCAGCACGCCTGCGCCGACAGCCCACTGCAATGCGGGAATTGCGTACTCGCTTGCCTGCAGGGCATCCGCGTAGCTGAGAAGGTTGGTGTCCTCGCCTACGCTTACGTCAATGCCCTTGCTCTGTGCGTAGCGGTACAGGATTGCTGCTGCTTGTTCACGGGTGACGGCTGCATTCGGTCGGAACGTGCCGTCTGCGTAGCCGGTTACGACCTTGTTTGCCGCTGCCCAGCCGACCGCCTTGGCGTACCATGCGTCCGCCTTAACGTCGGAGAAGCTTGCCGAAGCGCTCTGCGGCTTGTCCTCCAGATTGAACAGAATCTGCACAAGCATACCGCGTGTCAGATTGCTGTTCGGTGCAAAGGAAGTGCCGGAAACGCCGTTCATTATGCTGTGCGTCAGCACATAGTCGATGGATACATGATACCACTTACCGGTGTCAACGTCCTTAAACGGTGCCGACGGGCAATCCTTGCCACCGTCACACGGCTTGGTTTCGCCGGACGCGGCAAACGCCACATTGACCTTGGAGGACGGCATCTTGAAGGTGTATTTGCCGCTGCCGAGGTCGGTCAGCGCAACGGACTTGCCGTTTGCGTCCGTAACGGTCAGCGTGCCCTCGCCGGACACGGTAAGCGTTACGGTGTCATCTGCCGCCGCCTTAGTCTTATCTGCCTTGACGATGTTCGCCAGCGCGGACGGAATAACGATGTCGTAGGTGGTCGGTGCAACGGCTCCGCCGCCGCCACCTGCACCGCCGCCGCCGGAGGTACCGCCGGTGTGCTTAAAGCTTGCGCTGACGGAAACCGCCGCCGCATCGACCTTGTAAGTGCCGCCCGGCTGCTTGGTCGCGCCGGAAACGGTCAGCTTATCGAGCGTGTAGCCGGTTGCCGGATCTGCGGCAATGGTGAGTATATCGCCTGTCGCCAGCTTTGCGCCGTCTGTCAGAACGGTGTCGCCCAGCTTGACCGTCAGTGTGCCGTTTTGCGGTGCGGTAATGGTCAGAGGAACCAT
The DNA here is from genome assembly GCF_027665985.1 of Butyricicoccus sp. AM78-15b2TA. NCBI lineage: Bacteria > Bacillati > Bacillota > Clostridia > Eubacteriales > Butyricicoccaceae > Butyricicoccus > Butyricicoccus sp. AM78-15b2TA. Next base: position 70,998 of record NZ_JAQEHY010000012.1, on the reverse strand, counting down.
CGAATAGATGTCGGCCTTAAATGTGATAGTGCTGACAACCTTTTCCATGCGGATGCTCCAACTGCCGTCTGTCTGCAATGCGCAGCGCGTTACCGTAGCGCCTTGGAAATCCAGATTGCGGATCAGGTATCCCTCTGCGGGGCGCATTGCAAATTCGATCGTGCCGCCTTTGCGAATCTGACGTTCCGTGCCGTAATCATTGGGTGTTCTGGAACTCGTGCGGAAGGTATACTTTGCGTTGTCGGCAGGCAGATCAAACAGCGTTACATTCTCAAAATCCACTTGCACCTTGCTGTTTTCGGTCGGAGTGAGCGTGAAAGTGTTGGAGAGCTCGTCTGCTGCCGTGCCGTTTACCGTCCACGCGTGAACCATCTTACCGGAATCCGGTGCGGCGGTCAGCGTCAGCGGAGCGCCCTTGGGTACCTGAATGCCGCCGGAGGTGTCAATGGTCGTGCCATCCGCGCGTTTAACGGTCAGCTTGCCGCCGTCACCGCAGACGGTCGTAAGCGTTACCATCTGACTGATGCCGAATGCTGCATCAATGGTGTGGTCCTTCGTCACGTTGTTCAGGTTGAGTGTCAGCGCGTTGCCCTCTGCCTCGCCGTCCAGCATCCAGCCGGTCAGATATGCGCCGCTGCTCGGCTGTGCGGTGAGAACAACCGCCGCATGGTGCGGAACGGTCAGCTTGCCGCCAGTAATAGCAACGTCTGCACCGTTTACCTTGGCAGAAACCGCGCCACTGCCGCTGATATTGACGGTGACGGTGTGTGTCGGAATCGGCACAAAGCGGACGTAAACCGAGGTGTTGCCGGTCAGCGGGTCAATGACATAGGTTGTGCTTTCCACCGTACCGATGGCAGTAATGCCTGCCGCGTCTGCGTACCAGTTTTCGACCATATAGCCCGTATCGGGCACTGCCGTAAACGCAACGCGCGTGCCGGATTTTGCCTTGCCGTCTGCGTCCGGACCGGAAACCGTCAGCGTGCCGTTATCCGCGCCGCTGGTCGGGATCACGCCGTAGGTTACGGTGTATTCCGCGTCCGCGATTTCGTAGCACGCAATGATTTCGGTGTCCTCGGTGACGGTCAGGGTGTAGGTCGTTGCATCGGTTTTGTGCATCGTGCCGTTTACCTTCCAGCCGATGAAGGTGTAGCCGCTTGCCGGTGCGGACGCGGTGAACGTGATTTCGGTATCGCCCTTGACCGTATCGCCGCTCGTCAGCGATTTATCATTCGTAATGCCGCCGCCGGTCTGCGCCGAGAAGGTCACTTCGTAGGATTTGCGCTCAAGCTTTACGCGGATATCCGCGCCTTGTGTTGCCGAAACGTCACAAGCGAGGCTGTTGCCGGTATACGGCTTGCCGTTTTGCTCGTAAACGGCGCCGTTCAGCGTCCAGCCTGCGATTTTGTAGCCGTCATCCAGATTTTCGACCGTTACGGTCAGCTTGCCCTCGGCGGTGACGTTGTTGCCGTTGGCAATGGCATCGGGTTGACTCATGCCGGCACGCAGGAAGGCGGCGGACAGGCTTGCACCATGACCGGTGTCGCTGTCTTCGGCAATGCCGAAGGTAACAGCACTGCTGATCTCGGTGAACTGTACCTTGACCTCGTGCGCGGTATCGCTATCCGTGATGTTGAGCGTCGGCGCGCCTGCCTGCTCCTTGCCGTCCAGATACCATCTCTGCACCTTGTAGCCCTGATTGGGCTGTGCGGTGAACGTAACCTCCGAGCCGCTGAGAACTTCATTGCCGCTCCGGAGCGCGGTATTCGTGCCGTTGCGGGTCGCTACAGCGGAAAGTGTGCCGTTTTCGCCGGAATTGTCGTCCTCCGGTGTGGTATCCACAACCGAGAAGGTGATTTTCGCGGTCGGGATTTTCTCAAACGCAACGGAAACAGTCACATCCTCGGTGATTCCGTCGGCGTTCGGTGTATAGGTGTACGTCTGGTTATCCGAGTTTATAACCGCCGAACCGGAAACATCATTGTCGTTTACCGTCCAGCCTGCAACGCGATAGCCGCTCTCCGGCTGCGCGGTGAAGGTCAGCGCGTCCTTGCTGCCGCAGGGCAGATAGAAGCTGCTGCCGGTATGAGAGTCGCAGGTCAGCGTGCCGTTTTTACCTGCCGAAAGCGTGATTTTCGGCTGCTGACGGAAGGTTACGACCAGAGCAGCGTTGCCGTTCAGCGAGGGGATTTGATAGGTACCGCTTGCGGTCGGCGTAACGGCGTTGCCGTTCAGCTTCCAGCCGGCAATCTCATAGCCGGTGTTCGCCTTGGCGGTGAACTGAATGGTCGAGCCTTGAAGCTGGCTTTCGTCGCTCGTCAGCGCACCTGCGCCCAGCTTGACCGCCGATACCGTACCTGCCGCATCGGTGATTGCGGAGCCGTCCGCCATCTTGCCCTGAAAGGCTACGGTATAGCGGTTGAGTGCGGTGCATTTTACGGTAAAGGCGGTGTTTTCGCGCAGATCATGCAGCGCCATGACGCGGTTATCGGTGCTGAGCGTGCCTGCTGTGTCAGGTGTTGCCGTCCACGAATCCACCAGCAGACCGTCCGGCGGCGTCACGGTGATGACCGGATTTTCTCCGGTGTGCGCCGTATAGGTGAATACACCGTTCATGCCGGTCAGCTCGGTACCGCCGACCGAGACTTTTGCGCCGGTCAGCGGATTGCCGTCATTGTCCACCGGCTTAATGGTCACAACCGGATGGCTGTTTTCGACAAAATATACGATTACTGTCACATTCTCGGTGAATTTATCGAATGTATAAGTGCTGCCGGTGTAATTGTGCGTGCCGTCTGCGGTTTTGAGCGTGTTGCCGTTGACCTCCCAGCGATCGACCGCATAGCCGTCCTTGGGCTGCGCCGACACGCGGATGGTCTGACTGTAATTGACGTTTCCGCCCGAGATAAACGCACTGCCGAGTGCACCGTCCGTCAGGTAATTCGCGGTCACGCTGCCGATGGCGGTGCTGTCGGCTTTGTACGTCAGCGTGCTCGTACCGGCGGTGAAATTCACGGAAACATCTACGTTTTCGCTCAAACTGTCAATCGTGTAGCTGATGGCATTGTAGTAGGAGTCGCCCTGACCTGCAAGGTAGGAATCTCCAACCTTCCAACGGCTGACGGTGTAGCCTGCCTTGGGCTGTGCGGTGAACGTCACCTTGCTGCCTTTGGGCAGGCTGCTGCCGCTGGAAACCGGAAGCACTGCGCTCGCGGCATCCGCCTGATAGGTGATGGAAACCGTGCCGTTGGTATCGCCCTTGGCGTTTACGGTGTAGCTTTCGCCGGAAAGCGTGTAAACCGCGTTTTTCAGCAGGATATTGTACTTCTGCTGCAGCGACTTTACGGCAACGGAATCCTTCAGTGCGATATAGATGGGGTATTTACCCGGAAGGGCTGCGGTGGTGCCTTCGGAGGTCAGCGTGTAGTCCGTGCCTGCCGCAAGCGATACCGTATCCCATGCCGCCAGACCGGAAACCTTTGCGGCGGCAGGCGTGCGGTTAGTGTCGTTCAGCGCCTTGCTCGTATCGGCAGCGGACAGCGTGAGCGTGCCCTTGCTTACGATAATAACCTTGGAATCGGTAAGATTCTGACAGGTTGCGGTAATGCGGTAGTTCGTCACCAGTTTGGGCGTAAATACGCCGTTTTCGAGGGTATAGTCTGTGTCGGATCCTGCCGAAACGTACTTGCCGCTTACCAGCTTTTCCACCTTATAGGTCGCTGTGGCATTCTGCGAAGTGCCATTTTGACTGGTCAGCGTTGCGGCGAGATTTGCGCTCTCACCGTAGGTGACGTTCGCGGGTGCGGTCAGCGACAGCACCGAGCGGTTTTGCTTGTTCAGCACGAAATAGACATTCACGGACGCGGTGCTCGGCGCGTAGACGTCATCGCCGGAGTACATGGCGGTGATGGTTGCCGCGCCTTCACCCTTGGGGGCAAAGCTGCTCAGAGCGGCTTTGCTTTCGCTGACAGGTACGGTAAAGCTCTGACCCTCAATGCCCGCGCCGGAAATCGTAAAGGTGACGGTTCCAGTCATGTCGGTCGGCTGCTTGCTGTCGTTGTCCGATACCAAAGCGGAGAGGTTATACGTTTTATCGCTCTTTACCGTTTCGGTGCCGGTGGTCGTTCCGGCGGTTTCAGTCGCCTGATAGACCGGCGTCAGGTTGTTGGCGTTGATTCCGTTGACAAGGGTTGCCGCATACTGCAATGTAAACGCGGAATAGGTCGCTTTGCCGCTCTTTGTGCACAGATAAACGGTATCCTTGGTGTTTTTCGCTTCGTAGAACGAATAGGAATCACTGCCTATGGTGCCGCTCCATTTGTGCTGAACAGTGTACGACTTGCCGTTGTAGGTAATCTGCGTCGTATCATCATCTGTCGAATCGCTGAGCGCAATCGTTCGGGTATCGGTCTTGCCGTCGTTATCGGTTACGGTGATGACCGCCTGCGGCGAGGTCTGCGCAACGTCCAGAGCGGTGCTGTCGATATTGCTTGTGTCAAACGTCTGCGTCGTGCCGACCAGACCGCCGGTCAGCGTCGGCGCGGGACCTTTATAGGCGTAATACGCCGCACCGTCAAACCAGAAAAATTGGTTGCCGCCAGAGAGCAGGGAATAGGTCTTATCACCGCTCGTCAGCGTTACCGCCTTCTGACCGGTGACAGTGGTTCCCGCACTGGTCGTCAGCGTGCCGCCGGACAGCCAAACGGTGTCGTCCTTCGGTGTGATTTGAATGCTGGTCGGCACGCGAGAAACGTCCAGTGCTGCGGATTTGGTGTACAGCGAACGGTTTTTCACATACACGCGGCAGCGGTATGCATAGCCGTTCATCTCCTCCGCAGCGGTGATGGTGAGCTTCGGACCGTCCGCGCCGGAAACACCGGTGCTGTTTTTCAGTTCGCGCCACTGCGCCTTGCTGTCGGTCGTTTTCACCTGCCACTGATAGCTGACCGGCTTGGCGCCGCTGTCATCGGTGTAGGTCGCGGCGGCGGTGAAGGTCGCAGTTTTACCTGCGGCGGTCGAGGCGTCCTCCGGGTGGGTGGTGATCTCAAAATTCGCCGTACCGTTCATCGTAGTAGCGTAGGCGATTGGGCTGTCGATACTGCTGCCCTTGGTTGGACTGACCGCGCGTACGCTGAACCGGTAATCGGTGTTGGCATCGAGGTCGGTCACCTGATACTGTGTTACCGTATAGGGGACTGTTGCGATCTTGTTGTATTCGCCATGCTGGTCGATCATGCTGATCTCGTAATATGCCGCGCCGCCGCTGGATTCCCATTCCAAATCCACCGTGCTGGTGCTGACCTCGGTAACGGTCAGATTCTGGGGCATTCTGGGTGGCTGCGTGACGTTTTTGACCTCGTAGCCGACGATCCAGACCGGTGTTCCGTCAAGCTGTGCATTGTTGACGATCAGCTTCCATTCGAAGCCGTACTGCGTTGCCTCAGCAGGCAGGGAATCGACCGTGCCGGAGAACGCCGTTCCTTCCGCGCTGGACTTGCTCCAGCCGCCGCCTGCGCCGGTGCTGCCGGTCACGCCGACATAGCCCTTATTGCCGAGCAGTGCGCCGCCGCCGCCGACCTTGTAGTTCAGCTCCAGATTAAAGGCGTGGCTGTGTTCTTTGCCGGTCGTCTTGGTGATCTCCTGCGTGGTATCGGCAGTGGTGCTGCTTGCGCCCGTGTGCGCATAGGCACCGCCAAAGATAAACTCGCGCGTACCGGCGGGTTGATTGGCGTAGGTTTCCGGTTCGCCGGGCGTGGAGTAAAGCAGGTTGCCGGAAATCGGCTCCAGCCCCTTGGTTTCCGCGGCGATCTCGTCATAGCTTTCCACATCGAGCACCGCAACGGTCGGATCGAGCGCTGCGGGCAGGATGGTAGTGCTCCACTGCTTACTGTCCGGGTCGTACATCTCATAAATATAGTACTGATACGGTATGGTGTACACAACGGCCATATCGCCGCCGCCTGCCTGTGCGTTGTAGGTGACGGAGTGCTCGATTTCGGTCGATTCTGCGTAGTCATAGCTGTAGCTGGCGGACAGCTCAACCTCGTATTCGCCGCCGGCGAGCGCCTGTATCTCGAGCGAGTGATATACGCCGAGTGCCTGCGAAACGCTTGCGGTTTTGGTGTCGCCGGTGGATTTGCTTGTGCCGTAGGCGGTGCCGCCGTTGCCGATGTAGTCATACGTTTCGTTGAGGTCGGCAAAGTACGGGGAGGCCTGAAGCACGGCGTATACCTCCGGGTTGGTGTATACCGTATAGTCGGCAACGTAGCGCATGGTGATCGAGTCGTTGCCGAAATCCGGCAGCGCCAGGCTGACGAACGTGCCCGTATTGTCGTTGCGGCGGCTGGATTCCGCGATAACGCCCTCCTGCGTGCTGTAGAATATGTGGTTTTTGGTGCTGTCTGATGCGCCGCTCTTTGCGCCGGTCAGATATGCCGCACCGAGGTCCATCCAGTAGTAATCATCGCTGCCGTTGACTAGCTCCTTGCGGTGTACGCCGGCAACATAAACGAAGGATTCGCGCCATTTGTTGTACTGATCTACCGCACTTTTGTCGGATGGGTTGCTATCCACTACGCCCGCCTGCACATCGCTGATCCAGACCTGTTCCTTGGCCTTGTTCTTGCCGTTGATGTTGACCTGCGAGGTGCACACGCTGACGGACGAAAGCTGGGTCGTGATACCGCCGGTGGTGTCAAAATCGTAGATTTCTCCGCCGAGCAGTACCTCATCGTTGCTGTTGTTTGCACCGATGCCCTCCATATCCGCGCAGCCGAGCGCGATAGGCGCATGGACCGGACGGTAATAGTCCTCATCCGGGTCATCAATGTAGCTTTGCGCGATTTTCTTGCCGCTGTCACCGAGTGCCTGTGTGCGGTACTCGGACAGCTTAAACTTTTTCGACTGCGGATCGTAGTAGGCAAAGCGGTACGCAGCGGTCGTATACGCGCCGGAATCGTGCGCGGAAGAGGCGTTATTGCTCTGATAACCCGCTGCGATGAGCACCGTACCGGTGATGCCGGTATCCGGCAGGGAGAACGTGCCGAACGCGCAGTTTGCGGATACCATCGCCTGCTTGCCGTCGGCAAGCGATACGGTATCCAGACCGCTGACCGGCGTGAGCGTGCCGGATTCCTCGGTGAATACGGTCAGGTGCGCCGCCGAGGCCACATTGCTGTTGTCGGTCGGTGCGGATGCGGTAACGGCAATTTCCTCCTTGCCGTCGCGGTCGAGGTCGCCGCCGGCAAGCGTCACGACCGGGATTTTCTCGATCTGCCACTGCCACTGCGTTGCCTGCTGGTACGCGGAGGCTTTGCCGGCGTCGATCTTCAGCTGACCGGTGCGTTCCATGGAAGCGGTGTCGAATACGTCCACATAGGCGTAGCGCATGCCGTTTTCGTCTTTCCAGCGTCCGGCGTAGACGAACAGCTCGTCCTTGCCGTCGCCGTTCACATCTGCTGCGGCAACGTCCATGATGGCGTCCATTTCCTGCACATAACGGCGGGTGAAGTACGCCATGCCGCCGCCGTAGATCATGTTCTTGGTGACGGTCGGGGAGAGCGTACCGGCAGAGGAACGCTTGCCGTTATCGTTTACCTTAAATAGCGCAAGCGCAAAGCCGCCCTCCTTGTCACCGATTTCGGTCGGTGTTTTCTTATCACGACCGTAAGCACGAAGCTCGGCAATGTAGTTATCCTTGCCGTCGTCCTTGTTGAACGCGGTGCTGGTGGCATAAATGCCGGAAAAGTCGTTATTGTTGTAATCGGTCAGGTTGCGGCTGTTCGAGCTGAGCTTGCTGGCGTAGGTGTTGCCGTATTTGCCCAAGCCGAGCCCGTAGCCGTTGACGGCATAGCGGATATATGCGCCGTCCAGATTGCCCTGCACATTGCTCTTGTTGTCGCCGTCCCATACAGCGGAATCGCGGTTGTTGGTCTCCATGCGGTCGAAGCCGTCCCGGATGAGGTAGCGGTTCGCCTGCGAACCGCTCGCCGCAACATAGACCTCGCTGGCGGTGAACGCCTGCGAAACGTGCTCCTTGCTGTACGGCGCTGTCAGAGACGCGCCCTTGTCCTCGGCATTGAGCGACAGACCGAGCGCCGCATAGGTGCTGCTGTCGATCTCGCGCTCCGGTATATTGGCTGCCGCTGCCTTTGGCAGTACGATCTGCGGCAGCATTGACAGCAGCAGCGCCGCTGTCAATGTCAAGCTGATCCCTCTTTTGTATTTCATTCTGTTATGCCTCCTTTATTGTATTCCGGCTGCTGCCGCAGCAGGCGGATGAGTTCCTGTGTAATTTGATTGGGTGGGACGGTATCGGGCGGTCCCACGGGATAGAAGTGTACGCCGAGTCGCCGCGCTTCTGTGGAAAACTCGGGTCGGCGGCACAGCCACAGTATGCGCTCTCCGGGCAGATGGCTGCACAGAAAATCGCACGCGGTCAGTCCCGCCGCGCCTTGATAACCGACTACCGCCAGCCGGATTGGTACGCCGTCCCGCAGGGCATAGGCAAGCCGAACGTCGCCGCGCCGGTCGGGTGCATCGGCAAAATACAGCACCGGACAGCCACACGCCTGTTCTGCTGCGTGGAACTGCTCGCGGTCGATGCCGCAGCAGGCAATATTCATGCAGATTCCCTCCTCATGGTGTTGATCGCGCTGCGCAGTGCCGCGGTTGAAGCATCGCGCAGCAGGAATGCCGTCACGCGATATCGGAATGCGAACACCGCGTATTCCATCTCATCTGCAATCCAGAGGATAGGCAGCAGCGGCGCCCGCTGCCGCAGCTCGCGTACCGCTGTCAGACCGTCCGGACCATCCAGTGCCACAACTGCCGCATCGTAGGCGGCGGTGCAGCCGGAGAGCGCGGAAAGCGCGTTGAATTCATCAACCGGCAAAGGCTCTTCGGGAATAGCAGCGCACAGCCGCGCCTCCCACAAGTCACCGTCCAGATATCGTGCCAGCAGTGCCAGATGCATGTGTTCTCCTCCTCATCAGTACGCAAAATTTACTCACAAATCGCTCTTGTTCAATTATGCGGGATTGCCATAAAAAGCCGGACTCCGTATCGAGTCTGGCTGATTATAGTAAACTACGCTGTCCCGCCCGCGGCAAGCGATTTTACCGAACGGCTGCTTTTAGCGACCAAACGGTTGCTCGACCGCGTTGTTTTTGTGCTATAATGAAACTGGAATAGTTTATTCAGGAGGCGTTGTATGCTGCGTATCGCAATTATAGATGATCTGTCCGCCGACCGCGCGGTTCTGCGGGAGGCGCTCGAGCGGGAGCTTGCACCGCGCAGCGCTGCGTTCACCATCGAGGAGTTTGCCTCCGGCGAGGAATTTACCGCCGCGTTCGTGCCCAGACGGTATGACGCCGCATTTATTGATATTTACATGGGCGAGGTCAGCGGCATGGAGGTCGCGCGGCTGCTGTATCACCGCGACCCGGCTTGCCGGATTATTTTCCTTACCACCAGCCAGGAATTTATGTTGGAAAGCTATGCGGTGCGCGCCACCTACTATTTGGTTAAGCCCTTTGCCGAGGAGCGCCTGCGGCAGGCGTTGGATTTCTGCTTTCCTGCGCCCGATCCGTCTGATCTTTTGACTGTACCCACCAAAAGCGGCGTGCAGATGCTTTCCCGGCGGGAGATTGTGTGCATCGAGTCGATCGCACGGCATGGCGTGGTGCGCCTGTGTGAGTACAGTATTGAGAGTGCAGCGACCTTTGCCGAACTGACCGCGCCGCTGGAGACGGACAACCGTTTTCTCGGCATCGGGCGCGGTATTTTAATCCAACTCGGGCATGTAGCCGCGCAGGAGGGCAGTGATTTTATTATGGATAACGGACTTCGTCTGCCGATTGCGCGGCGCTGCCGCAGCGAGGTGCTGCGCAGCTTTCAGGCGTTTGCCCTGCGGGAAATGGAGAGGGGATTATGAGAGCATATGCGAAGCTGATTTTGCCGCTGCTGTGCGCGGCAGCGTGTACCGGCGCGGCATTGGCGGGCGAACTGCCGGATCTGCCGGAGCACGGCGCGGAGCAGCCGCCTGCCATTGCGGAAAATCAGCCTGCCGATACGGAAACCATCGAGGAAACGCCGGAAGTATCGGATGAAAATGAGGAAAACGGCGCGATTCAGCCGGCAGAACCCGATATGGACAGCGGCTTTTGGATCGAGCCCGAACCGGAACCCGAACCGCCCGAATCCACGCCCGAACCGGAACCGGAAACCATCGTGCTGACGCGCTTCGACACACAGGTGAATGTTGACGTAGCCGCGATTGCCTGCGGAGATGCGGACGCGCTGCACGCCTTTTTCCGTGATGCGAGAGACGGCTTGTGCGGCTATGATGCGGATGGCACACCCTATGACTTTTTCACCGGAGCGTGGGAGCTGTCGGCGGTCGATTGGAATACGCCCGGCGTGTATGATGCTGTGGCGCCGCTGCTTTTGGTCGATGGGGAGGACAGAGCGTGCTTTTCGCTTGCCGAGGGCGTGGAAGCGCCGATGATTCGCTGTCGCGTGAGCGTACAGCAGACCGGAAAGCCGGAGATCGGTGAGTTCATCACGGCACGCGGTCAGATGATTTTTCCGTGGGTGCTGACCGAGGAGCAAAAGGCGCAGCGCGACCGGTTCACGGTATGGCTTAAGCAGGAAAACGGTGCATGGGAGGCGCTGACGCGCGGGATTTTGGTCGGGACGGACGCGCTGAAACTCTATCCGCAGACCTGCGGACTGACATCGGGAACGACCTGTGCATTGCAGGTGGAATATCCCGGAGGGCAGACCGGCATTCTGACCTTTACATACGACGTCGCTCCGCTCAAGCACGGCTACAGTGCGGGCAGCCGCGACGGCGGCGGTGAGGATACCTATCTGCCGGATATTATTCAGCCATCGCCCGGCGGCTCACATTCGGGCGGCTCGCACCATCGACCGAGTACCTCCGAACCGGCAGCAGGCGAGCCGGAAACGCCGTCCGAAGATGCCGCTCAAGCACCCGAGCCTGACCTGCCCGCAGACGATGAATCGGAGACGCCCGCAGCACCGGAGAAGCCGGAAACGGCAGTCCCCACCGTTCCTTTCATTGCTGCGCCGTCAAGGCTTGAGGACGAGGCAACGATACCGACGCCGCCGGTGCTGCGCGGTCAGACTGAGAGCCGACAGCCGGTGCAGCGGCAGCCCGCTGGCGCGCCGTCCGGCGAAGTCAAGCAGCCGGTTGCGGCGGAGCCGTCTGCGCCTGTCCTTGAGCAGGACACCGCAGACGGTGCGGTGCTTTCCGGTACGCGCCTGCTGGCGCTGATCGAGCTGGACGAGCCGTTGACGCTGAATAAAAACGGTATTGCCTTTTCGCTTCCGGTCGATACGCTGCGGGCGCTGGAGCTGACCGATGCAGATACTCTTGCGGTTACGCTCACTCGATCGGCAGAGGGCAGAGCACAGGTGGAACTGCGGCTGAACGGAGAGAAGATCGACCTGCCGGACGGTATGACGCTGACGACCGATGAGGCAGAAGCACCTGCCGAACCGGAACAGAAGCTGCCGTTTGCAGCTGCAGGCGCGGCCGTGCTGGCGGCAGTTTTCGGTCTGATGTGGTGGAGGAAACACCTGTGAGCCGGTTCTTTCGCCGTTTGCTGACGGCTTTGCTGGTATTTACGGCGGCATCTGCGTTCTGCCTGCTGTTGTACCACTATGACAACAAATATACGCAGTCTGCGCCGCAGGCAATCGCCGGAACGCTGTTCGTTTCTGAGGACGATTTGGAGGCGTATCCGGTGCGCAGCCTGTGGAACGGCTGGAATTTCTATCCCGATGTGCTGCTCTCCCCGAAAACCTGCGAAAACCGCGATAAAAGCACTGTTCGTTCCGTGCAGATTGGCGCATACAGCAATTTTGCTTTCGGCAGCACGGAACGGGCGCCGCATGGCTGCGGCACCTATATGCTGACGCTGCTGCTGCCCGAAACGCCGCGGCAGTATTTGATCGAGCTGCCCGAGATCTTTTCCGCTTACCGGTTGTATATTGATGACGAACTGGTGCTCTCCGCGGGCGAGACGAACGACGAGCAGTACCGCTCGCGGCTGCAAAACCGTGCGGTCAGCTTTGAGGGCAGCGGCACGGTGCGCCTGCTGCTGGCGGTGCGAGATGAAAGCTGGATATACAGCGGTATGACCTATCCGCCGGCGTTCGGTACAGCGCTGGGCGTGAATACCCAGCGTGCGGTGCGCGTGTGCATCTCCGCCGCTATGCTGACACTTATGCTGCTGTTTGCGTCCTTTGCGCTGTGGCTGTGTCTCGGCTCCATGCGGTGCCCGCCCAATTCACGGCTGTTTCTGCTGCTGAGTCTGAGCGCGGCAGTGCTGCTGTCCGGTCCGGTCGTTCATGCGCTGAAGGCGCTGCCGGTGCAGCCTTGGTACACCATCGAGCTGGTCAGCGGCTACCTGACCACGCTGCTGATCGTTCTGCTGCATGGACGTATTTGTGCGCTGCCGAATGCCGTGCGCAAGGCGGCGGTTCTGGTCTGCGCCGGCATATGTGGTGCGGCGCTGCTGTGCGGTGCGTGTGCCGCGCACCTGTCCGAATGGAGTATCCGCGCATTTTCCGATCTGACGGTGCTGTTTCGGCTGGCGGTGACAGTCTATCTGCTCGGCTCGGCCCTCTATGCGGCGCGCCGACGGGAATGGCACGCCGGAGCGCTGTTCTGCGCGGATATTTTCTACGGCACGCTGTTTTTGTGGGACTGCCTGCTGCCTGCCTACGAGCCGATTCTCGGCAAATGGTTTTATGAATGGGGTTGTCTGCTGTTGGTGTGCGTGCTGGGCGCGGTGTTCTGGCAGGATATCACACAGGGCTACCGACGCAGCCTGACCTTTACGGAGGAGCAGCGGCAGATGGCGCGGCAGCTTGCCATGCAGAAGGCGCATTTTGCGCAGATTTCGGAGAAGATGGAGGAAAGCCGCCGCCAGCGGCACGATTTCCGACAGCATCTGCGCACGATTGCGGGTATGGCGGGCGATCCGGAGGCGCAGCTCGCGTATATCAGCCGCATTACTGCGCTGTCCGAAGCGACCCGACCGGAAAGCTACTGCCACGATCCGGCGGTGGATGCGATGCTGTACTATTATGTCAGCTCTGCGCGGCGCACAGGAATTCGGGTGTCGATTCGCGCCGAGCTGTCCGAGGATACCGCTGCGTTCAGCGTGCAGTTCTGCACCATACTGGGGAATCTGCTGGAAAATGCACTGGAGGCGTGCTGGAGACTGCCCGAAAGCACGGAAAAGTCCATCTGCCTGCACATGAAGCAGCAGTTTCGGCGGCTGTATGTGGTGCTCGAAAACAGCTATGACGGCGAGGTGAACCGGCGCGGCAGTGCGTTCCTTTCGCGCAAGCATACGGGCAGCGGAATCGGAACCGCCTCGGTGCGCGAGCTGACTCGCCGTCTTGGCGGAACGGTGGAGTTCGAGCCGCAGGAAAGCATATTCCGCGTGGTGCTCATCCTGCCGGAACGTGCGGATGAAGAAGAATAACGAGGAAAATACCTGCTTGGACGTAGCCCCATGTCCTATTTGTGAAACAGAACAAGAACCCGATACCGTGCTTTACACCGTATCGGGTTCTTGTCATCTTCGTTATTCGCTGCGGCTCTCGGACTTACTCCTCGTTTTTCGGCTTTTTCTTCTTCGAGGCAGTCTGCGTGCGCAGATATTGATATGCCCACTGGCTGAAATACGGCGTTGCATTGAACAGATAGGTCGAGTTCAAATACGCGTCTACCAGTTCTTCAATGGTGCCCGGCCGATAGCCGTACATTCCCTGTTCCATACGCAGGCTGTACCCATCGTGCTTCGCCTCCAGACGCATGAACTTCTTTGTGTCTCGGTTTACTTTAGCAAGGCGGTTCAAATAGTCTTTCGCCTTGTCGAACTGGTTCTGCTTGTAGTACAGAATGGCCAGCGGAAGCAGCATCTGCGTTTCCTCATATCCGCCGTACTTTTTGTGCAGCGCCAGTGCGTGCATTTCGTCCTCGGTATAGGCGTACAGGTGCATCAGCTGATAACGAACGCCGAGGCTATCACCCTCGGACAGCTTCAGAAGGCGTTCTCCCTCGTTGATTGCGCAGCGCATCATGCCGCACTCGATCAATGTTTGAAAATAGGTATAGCAGACCCGCATATACGGTCTGGTTTCTATAGCTCGCCAGAATTCGCCGCCTCCGCCAGTTCCAGATAATCGGATGCGTCTTCCGGCTCGGTCTGTTTCGGCTGCAACTGGCTGTTGTGCTGCGACATAAAGGCCATCGCCAGACGATGCATGCTGTCCTCATCGGTGATTTCGTCCTCATGCTCGCGCAGGAACTGCTGAAGCTCTCTTATCGTCTTTTCTGTATCTCTGCTGCGCATAAGCGGCACCTCATCTTTTCATTTTGCCGTTGGGTTCACTGTTTCTGCATCGAAACGGTGAAAACAGGTTATCCGCATAGCGGCTTTCCACACTGCCGTGATGTATAAGCTCTACTCAGATGAGCGGTTTCTCACTCCGATGGAAATCTTCACTATAATTGAACAAGAGTGCTTTAATTGTGCGGTGTTTCCCAAGGTCTCTGCACAGGAAATGCACTGTGCAGGGACCTGCTGCTCTGCGTGCATTTGAATCTGTGCACGCAAAAGATATTGTCAATCTGCACAATTTGAAATGCAGTGTTTTAAGCGAAGTGCCGTATTTGTAAAAAAACTAAAAATTATCACCCCTAATGTGAAGATTGTGTGTTTTCTAATTTCGGCGGCTTTGATAAAATTATCACAAAGAAATGACACATGAGGAGGGAAGAGCAGCATGGAGTATGTACTGGAAATGAAAGATATTAGCAAGTCTTTCCCGGGCGTAAAGGCGCTTGATCATGTGCAGCTTCAAGTGAAGCCGGGCGAGGTTCACGCGCTGATGGGCGAGAACGGTGCCGGTAAATCCACCCTGATGAAAATTCTGATGGGCATTTACACCAAGGACGAGGGCGGCGAGATCATCTTCAACGGTCAGCCGTATCACGTTTCTAACCCGAAGGAAGCCATGGACCATGGTGTTGCCATGATCCATCAGGAGCTGAACCCGATTCTGGATATGTCCGTGTATGAAAATATCTTCGTCGGACGCGAGCTCCGCAAAAACGGTCTGGTCGATGCAAAGGCAGAGATCGCAGAAGCGGAAAAGCTCATCAAGGAGTGCGGTCTGCACGTTTCCCCGAAGGAAAAGCTGCGCAACCTCACCGTTGCACAGTGCCAACTGATCGAGATTATCAAGGCGATCTCCATCAACGCCAAGGTCATTGTCATGGACGAGCCGACCGCCGCTATCACCGACCGTGAGGTTGAGCTGCTGTTCGAGCATATCCGCAGCCTGACGGCAAAGGGCGTTGCGATCATCTACATTTCGCACCGCATGGACGAGATCTTCTCCATCTGCGACCGCGTCAGCGTTTACCGCGATGGTCAGTACATTGGCTCGGGCGATACTAAGGATTTGGACGAGTCGCAGCTCATCAAGATGATGGTCGGCCGCGAAATCACCGATGTATTCCCCAAGCTGGATGCGGAGATCGGCGATGTGATCTTTGAGGCAAAGAACATCGTTCGCGCCGACAACAAGGTAAAGGGTGTCAGCCTTTCGGTTCGCCGCGGCGAGATTCTCGGCATCGGCGGCCTGGTAGGCGCAGGTCGAAGCGAACTGGTGGAAGGCATCTTCGGTATGCACGAGCTGTCGCAGGGTGAGATTTTTGTCAAGGGCAAAAAAATCAAGGTCCACTCTCCGAAGGATATCATCAAGGAGGGCGTGGCCCTCATCACCGAGGACCGTAAGGTCACCGGTTTGAACCTCAGCGGTTCGGTAAACGACAATATCGCCATGGTAGCGATCAAGAAGCTGCTCAGCCATGGTCTTTATAACAAGGGCAAGGCACGCGCCGCTTCCATGGAGTACATCAAAAAGCTGAATATCAAAACTCCTTCCGGCGACCAGATCGCGGGCAACCTGTCCGGCGGCAACCAGCAGAAGATTGTTATCGCCAAGTGGCTGCTGAACGATCCGGACGTCATCATTCTCGATGAGCCGACCCGAGGCATTGACGTCGGCGCTAAGCGCGATATTTATCTGCTGCTCGGCAAGCTGGTGCAGCAGGGCAAGGCGGTTATCATGATTTCGTCCGAGATCCCCGAACTGATGGGCGTCTGCGACCGCATCATGGTAATGTGCGAAGGCAATCTCTCCGGCGAGGTGAAGCGCAACGAGTTCTCGCAGGAACGCATCATGACGCTGGCATCCGCGCTTGAAGTATAAAGGAAGGGGAACAACATGAAACAGAAAAATCTTAAAGGACTGATCAGTGAATACTTCATCTTCCTGATCTTTATCGTACTGGTCGTTGCGCTGACCATTCTGAAGCCCAGCTTCATCAGCCCGAACAACCTCGTCAACATCCTCAAGCAGGCTTCCATCAACGGCATTCTGGCGTTCGGCATGATGTTCGTCATTATTGCGGGCGGATTTGATATGTCGGTCGGTTCTACCGTAGCATTCACCGGCATTCTGGCAGCGCTGCTCGGCAAGGGTGATCTGCCGCTGATCGTGCCGCTGGTCGTTGCGATGCTGGCCGGTCTGGCAGTCGGCATGGTAAACGGTATCGGCGTTGCCATCGGCGATTTGCCCCCGTTTATTATGACACTCGGCTCGATGACGGCTGTGCGTGGTCTGGCGCTGCTGACCTCCAACGGCAAGCCGATCACCGGCATCAGCAAGGGCTACAAGGCGGTCGCTGCATCTTCTATCGCAGGCATTCCAATGCTGTCCATCTTTCTTGTAATCGTTATCATCATCTGTGCATTTGTTTTATCTAAAACGGTTTACGGACGACGTGTTTACGCTTGCGGCGGCAATCTGCAGGCAGCCCGCGTTTCCGGCATCAACACCACCGCGATCCGCATCTCCACATTTGCTATTGCAGGCCTGCTGGCTGGTCTGTGCGGCTTCCTGATGACCTCCCGCGTTACCATCGGCCAGCCGACCGCAGCCGAGAGCTACGAGATGGACGCCATCACCGCGTGCGTAGTCGGCGGTGTATCCATGACCGGCGGCGTAGGCAAGCCGTGGGGCGTTGTCATCGGCTGTCTGCTGATCACAGTTATCGCAAACGGTCTGGATATTATGGGCGTATCGTCCCACTGGCAGAAGATCGTCAAGGGCGTTATCATCGTGGTAGCCGTTCTGATCGACGTAAAGGGCAAGACCAAGAAAAACTGATTTCCATTGTTGACTGTGAGGACCGCTGGAGCGTGCGAACGCTCCTCTCTCCTCCTATCATAACCACAACTTCTCTAAGGAGGAAAAAGAAAATGAAAAAGAGACTTCTCGCTATGCTGCTTACCGGTGCCATGACTCTGAGTCTGGCTGCCTGCGGCGGTACTTCCACCGGTTCTGATGCAGGAACCGATTCCGGTGCTGATTCCGGCAGCGATTCCTACAAGATCGCCCTCATCCAGCAGCACCAGACCAACGCATTCCAGATTGCCGTATCCGAGGCTGCTGAGGCCAAGGCTGACGAGCTGGGCGTTGACCTGACCATTCTGAGTGCCGATCAGGACGCCGCTACCCAGATCAGCCAGATTGAGCAGTGCGTATCCGAGGGCTATGACGCCATCCTGTTCGAGCCTGTTGATCCGGACGGCCTCGCGGATGCTGCAAAGTCTGCAGCTGATGCCGGCGTTGTTATGATCAACATCATCTCTGCCTGCACCGACTGGCAGAACAACGGCATCTCCGCTGTTTCCTACGGCAACAACGTAAAGGCCGGCGAAACCGAGATGGAGCAGGTTGCAAAGCTCCTCGGCGGCAAGGGCAACATCGCTATCCTGACCGGCCCGTCCGGCGACGCAGGCGGTCTGCAGCGCATGGAAGGCTACGAGAACATTCTGAAGAACTACCCCGAGATCAAGCAGGTCGTTGCTCCGGCTGACTGCCAGTGGGATACCGCAAGCGCACAGTCCACTGTTGAGAGCTGGCTGTCCGCTTACGATCTGGATGCTATCGTTTGTGAGAACGACGGTATGGCAGTAGGCGCCGGCAACGCAGCAGGTGCAAACTCCGGCATCGTTATCACAGGCGTTGACGGCACGCCGGACGGCTTTGAGGCTATTCAGGACGGCCGCATCACCGGTACCGTTTCTCAGAACGGCGGCGCTATGGCTGCAAACGGCATCGAGGCTGCTGTTAAGCTGCTCAAGGGTGAAACCCTCGATACCACCGAGATCGTAACCGACAACACCTGGATCGACTCCAGCAACGTTAAGGATTACGAGTAATTTCTTGAAAATACTTTGCAAATCCTTGCAAACAGTGTTATTATGAATAAGAAAAAGGGAAAACGGTTACGTTTTCCCTTTTTCCTATCAACAAGCAAAATCTGTTTTCCTAAAATTACCTTCAAAGGGGAATATGTATGTTAAGGGTCGTACTGGCAGATGATGAAAAAAAGGTCCTGCTGCTGATGCGCAAGCTGATTGACTGGGAAGGTCTTGGCTTTGAGATTGTCGGCATGGCGAGCGACGGTATAAGCGCACTCGATCAAGTGCGCGAAAAGAAGCCGCACTTGCTGGTGACCGATATCCGCATGCCCGGCTGCGACGGCATTGACCTCATTCGGCAGGCAAAGCAGATTCAGCCGGGACTGCATTTTATCATCGTCAGCGGCTACCGCCAGTTTGAATATGCGCAGAATGCGCTCAAATACGGCGTAGAAGGCTATCTGCTTAAGCCGCTCAAGCAGGAGGAAATGGTCGATCTGCTGATCAGTCTCAAGGAGAAGATGGGCGAGGAAGCAGCGATAGAGTACCGCTTGAAAAAGAGCAGCGAGCGCGAGCAGGAGCGCATCATCGACACCCTGATGACTGAGGTGCGCGGCGGTGTACGCACCTCGAGCACCGTGCGCTCGTTTGATCTGGAGCGCGGTCTGCCCGAAGGCGGCAGATACTTTGCGGCTGTTATCAAGCCGAATATTCCGTCTGCGGCAGAAAATCAGGACGGCTTCCGTGCCATGCAAAAGCACGCGCTCGAGATCGTCCGGCAGGAGCTGGGACAAATGGACTGCGGCTTTGTGGCATCGGCACGCCGCGAGGGTATCGTGGCGGCCGTGTATACGCCGGAGTATCAGCCGGTCGAGGTCAAGCGGTGCTTCACCAAGATACGCAAGGAGATCGAAAAGCAGCGCGACCTGTTCTGGGGCATTCGCGCCGCCGTCTGCCTTGGCAGCCGGCAGAGCACCGCAGAAAAGCTGTCCGTTTCGCTGAAGGAGGCGCTTTGGCTGTGCATCGACGGTTTGTGCCACACACCAAACTGGCGGGACGCCGAAGCCGAAACACCGGATTTTTCCCTGCATTATACGCTGGACGGCGCGCAGAAGCGTCGCTTTCAGGAGGCTGCCGCGTGTCTGAACACCGAGCAGTACGCCGAGGAGCTGGAGGACAGCTACCGCGCAGTTATGTCTATGCAGCCGCTCTGGGGACAAATGCTGGAGGACTGGTTCCGGCAGATACTAACTGCGGTGCGCTACGGCTTGCAGCAGGACGGCAGCGCCGATGAGCAGTTCTATCAGCGCATGGAGGACGGACTGTGGCAGTGTACCAACGCACAGGAGCTGCTTCGGCTGCTGCAGGACGGCGTCAGCGGTGAGCTGAACCGCCTGCGCCGGGAGCGCTCTCAGCGCGAAGCGCGTCCCATTACGGACGCAAAGCATTTTATCCAGCAGCATTATCAGGAATCTCTGCGGCTCGAGGACGTCAGCAATGCGGTCGGCTTCAACGCGACCTACTTTTCCGCCATGTTCAAAAAGGAGACCGGACAGAATTTCATGGATTATCTGACTGAGCTGCGCATGAATAAGGCGAAGGAATTGCTGTGCGGCGATGAATGCTCGGTGCAGGACGTTGCCGAACAGGTTGGCTACCGTGACCTGAAATATTTCTCCCGCCTGTTCAAGAAAACCACCGGAATCAGTCCGTCGGACTATAAAAAGCTGTACAGGTAGGTGAAGGGCATGTGGCTGAAAACACAATGGAAGCTGCGTCGGGCGCTGCGCCGTTATCGGCGGGACGGCAATTTGGATGCGGTGCTGCACGAGGATTGGAGCCGCTGCCGCGATATTTTTGCCTTTTTCCACGAGATCGAGGATCGTCTGCACGGCGAGGAGATCACCCGCCTGCGGCAGAAGCAGGCGGAGTATCTGGCGCTGCAAAACCAGATCAATCCGCATTTTCTGTACAATGCGCTTGAGGCGATCCGTTCGGATGCGCTCTTGGCGGATTGCGAGGACATCGCGGAGACGACCGAGGCACTGGCGACTTTTTTTCGCTACACCATCTCCAATGTGCAGGAATATGTCACCTTTTCGGACGAGTTGGACAACGCCGAGAACTATTTCACCATCCAGCGCTGCCGCTTCGGTGACAAGCTGGATATGGAACTGGAAATGGAAAACGAGGATTTGCTTGAGGCGCGTATGCCCAAGCTGATCCTGCAGCCGCTGGTGGAAAACGCCGTCGTGCATGGCCTGGAGGGCAAGATAGGGCAGGGAACCGTACATATTTCGGTGGAAAACAGCGAAAATACGCTGTTCCTGCGCGTCAAGGACGACGGAATCGGTATTTCCGAGGAGCAGGTGGAGCAGCTGAACGAGGAGTTTGCCCATGGCAGCGCGAACGCCGTCAGCCGCAAACGCGGCGGCATTGCGCTGCGTAATGTCAACAGCCGTATACGGCTGATGTTCGGAGAAAATTACGGTCTGCGGATATTCAGCGCGAAGGGAATCGGTACCGAATGCTGCGTTACACTGCCGCTGCTGCTGCAGGAGGAGTGATATGAAGGAAGAACTGATACGCATTGAGCATGGTGTATTCCGCAGCGATACCGGCGAATACCGGTTTGATATCTCGGTTTCCTGTGGCGAGTGCATCGGCGTATATGTGGATGAGTATTTGACCTCCGGTACTGCATATCTGGATCTTTTCAAGGGACGCCTTGCACTGACGGACGGACGCGCCTTCTGCTGCGGCAGCAAGACAGGCGCCGCAGTGATCGAGCACTGGATCCGGCAGAACACCATGCTGGTGGACAAATCCCGCTTTGCGGGCAGGGAGCTGACCATGCGCGATTTTGTGCTGGCGCTTGGCAGAACGACCTCGTACCGGCAGAAGAACCGCAGTGCGGCACGGCTGAAATCGCTTGCCGCGACCGATATGCTGCGGCAGCTTGGGCTGGAGCATTCGTGGGAGACGCGCCTTGCCGACCTTTCGGTGCTGGACTATTACCGGCTTTCGGTGTTTCGCGCATGGTTCACCGGCTGTCGGCTGCTCGTCCTCGATCGGCTGACAGAGGCACTGCGCCGGCAGGATCAGGACCGGCTGATGCAGTGCGTACAGCTTCTGCTCGGGCATGGCATGGCGGTGCTCCTTTTCGATATGGATGAGATGTTCATGTTCCGCTATGCCGGCCGCATTGATGTGATTAAGGAGCGTCGCACCTTTTTCCGGCTGTATCCCGAGGAATACGGCCCGCGCCTGTTTGAGCTGCTCGGTTGGGAGCGTGCCAGCCGTCCGGCATGGATGGAGCGCACAGCGCCCGCAAAGGGCAAGACGGTGCTTTCCGTATTTGAACTGTCCCTGCCGCCACTGCCGCCGCTGTCCTTCGAGGTATGCGCCGGCGAGATCGCCTTTCTGCACGATGAGAATTACAGCACCGGACGCCGTCTGCACGACTGCTTTCTGGGGAATCAGGGCTGGCAGAACGGCATTTTCCGGCTGGACGGCAGAATTTACGACCACAGCGAGCTGAACCGTATCATCGGCACCGAGATCGGCATCCAGATTGAGCAGCCCGATCGACCGGGCGGCGTGCTGTTTGACAACATGACCGCGCTCGACAATCTGTGCACCTGTCTGATCCCTAAGGCAGACAAGCGGCTGATCCGCAAAAAGCTCGTCTCCAGTATTCTGGAGGAGGCGACTCGCTGGTTCCCGCGCGAAATGCTGCTGCGTCCGCTCAGCGCATGGTCACTGCCCGATCGTCTGCGGTTTTCGTATTATCGGTGGTATCTGCTCAATCCCAAGCTGCTGATCTGCTTTTTCCCGTTCGCGGGACAGGAATCGGCGCATCACAAGATGATCATTGATATGCTGGTGCTGTGCGCGCGGCGTGGCATGGCGGTCTGGATCATCTCCTCCGGCATTGACGCCATCTGCGAAAAAACCGATAACGAAGAGTTTCTGCGCCGTCTGCGCTACATCAAGGAATGATGTGTGCAGGCGGCGTTTTTCTTATCCAATCTGCACGACAACCGACCTCCGACTTTGTGGGAATTCCATATTGTGACAATCTGCGGAAACCGATATAATAGAACTGTAAAAGCATAGGAAACAAAGCGGCATTCGATCAGCGTCAATACTCCTCCAGATGCCGCTTTCCGCAACAGTCGGAAAGGAGGGACTGTTATGACCGAACTGATGCTGAAGCTTGCCGCGTTCCTTGCGATGGTGATCGACCATGCGGCGGCGTGCCGTCTGGACAGGGTGTTTTTTCCGGCGTTTAGCAAGGTGTATATGATTTCCAGAGCAATCGGACGCATAGCGTTTCCGATTTATGCCTTCTGTCTGGTCGAAGGATTCCGCCACAGTCATGATCTCCGCCGATACGGCGGGCGTCTGCTGCTGCTCGGGGTCATCTCGCAGCTTCCGTATGCGTTTACGCTCAACCGCGGGTATCTCGAGCCCGCGTTCGGAGAGGTGTTTCCCATTAACCCGAGTCGGGCGTTCCGAAGCTTAAATATTCTGTTTACGCTGTTTATCGGGTTGGTTCTGCTGGTTTTCTTTCGTAAAAAGCCGCTGGCGCGGGTGATTCAGTCCAAAGGGCTTGCGGTGCTCCTGCTCGCCTGCGGCGGCTTCGCGGTCTATACGGCGGAGCCGGAGTTTGACTCGCGCTTCCGCCGGCTGTGCACCGTGCTGCTCCTTGCCTCGGCAATCGCGGTCGCGCTGCTGCACGTTTGGCGAAAGCACCTTGCCCTGCGGGATTGGCTCGCGCGGTTTGCGGTGCTCGTGTTTGCTGTGCTGCTGTTTGAGCGGTATCCGCTTGCGCATCTCCGGTGCAACATCGACTACGGTGTATGGGGAATTTTGCTGATTTTGTGCCTGTCGTATGCCGAGAGCCGATGGAGCCGCGCGCTTGTTGTTTTACTCTGGGGTGCGCTGTTTTATTCCTCGCTCGGTATGCCGGATTGGGGTAAGATCTGCGGCACGGCGGCGGCAGCGCTCCTTCTGCTGCTGTACAACGGCGAGCGCAGCCGGAAACCGCACCCGAAGCTGAACAAAGCCTTTTATGCGGCGTATCCGCTGCACCTCGCGGTGATCTGGGCGATGGTGATTGCAGCGAAAGGTCCGCTGCCGCAGCTCAAGCTGTTGAAGTATTATTTGTAAATCGCAAAAAAACAGACCGACAGAGTGAATGTCGGTCTGTTTTTTGCAGGCTTTAAGCGGAAATTTTGTATTCTGATTTTGGCTTCGGTTCCTTGCGCGAGTTCCGTCCGTGCCTTATCAGTATGCAAAATTTATTCGCAAATCGCTCTTGTTCAATTATACGGTATTGCCTCTACAATTTACCTTCTCTACATACGCCGGAAACCCGGCTGCAGTCTAATGCGCAACCGGGTTTCCGGATAAACTGTTCATGATTCTTCGTTTCTTGCGGATTCAATATCCTGCAGAAGCTGTTTCTGCGTATCATCGAACAGCAGGCGCTTATTATGCGCGAAATACGCATCGCACCCGAAGTTCTGGATAAACCACGAGGTAAACCAGTTCGCGGTCAGTTCGGTAGCGAACAGCACCAGCTCCTGCGAGTCCGGAATGGCGGCATCGAGGAAGGCAAATGCGTTTGCCAGTTCGGCATCGGTCTTGTCTGCGGCGGCCGCGCGTGCGTCCACATCGGTGGAGAAAAGCGCCTTCAGGCGGTCAAACTGCTGCTCCTCGGGTACTTTTTCGAGTGTGAGCGCCTGCCGGTAGGCATCCAGACGCTCCACCTCACGGGAGGCGACATAGAGCGCATCCTTGTCGGACGAGCCGCCGTTTCGCTTGTCTGCAAGCGCGGTACGCTTTTCATCCGGCAGGGAAGCGATGGCCTTTTCGCCTTCTCGGATGGCGAGCAGGTCGGCATGAAGTGCGTCGGTCAGCGCATCCAGACGGTACGCGTCACGGGCACCGTCCGCCAGCCGGCTCAGCAGCAGACCGAGTACGCCCAGCTTTTCGTCAAACGGCGCGTCCCGCAGTTCGGAAGCGCGAACCGGCTCCCAGGTGCCGGAAAGCAGCTCATCCACGCGGTAAACCTGCTTGTATTTGTCATAAAGCTGCAGATAATTCGTAAAGTCACTTGCCACCTGCGGCAGCTGCAAATACTGCTCCACAACCTGACGATCAACCGGAATACCCAGCGACTCGTACACCTGCATCAGCTCGGACAAATCCTCCCAGCCGCGTGCGGTGACAAACTGCAGTCCGTCGGCGGTGGTCTCTACGCGGTAAAAATGCTCGCGCCGAATCTCAAGATAGGACAGGATGGCACCGTGGATGCCGCGTCGGTACGCATACTCCTTCCACACGCCGAAATCCTCTTCGATGTCGATTTTTTTGACGCGGTCGAGTGTTACCACGTCAAATTCCCGCACGGATTTGTTGTATTCCGGCGGATTTCCGGCCGCTACGACCACCCATCCTGCAGGCAGCTGCTGGTTGCCGAAGGTCTTGCACTGCAGAAACTGCAGCATCATCGGCGTGAGTGTCTCGGAAATGCAGTTGATTTCATCGAGGAACAGAATGCCCTCTTTTACGCCCGTGCGTTCCATTTCGCGGTACACCGAAGCGATAATCTCGCTCATCGTGTAGGCGGTGACCGTGCGTTCCTCGCCGCCGAGCACCACCTTATCGATGAACGGCAGACCGAGCGCGGACTGGCGCGTGTGGTGCGTCAGCGTGTAGGAGACAAGACCGACGCCGGTCTCCTCGGCGATCTGCTGCATGATCTGCGTTTTGCCGATGCCCGGAGGACCCATCAGCAGGATTGGCCGCTGCCGAATCGGCGGAATGCGGTACGCGCCGAATTCATCGGTCGTGAGATACGCCTTGAGCGCATTTTTGATTTCGTTTTTTGCTCGTTTGATGTTCATAACTGCGCCTCGTTAGTCAAATTGATCCAGAAAATTATGTTTGCCGTTCGCATCGCGCCAGCCGAGCAGCTTGGCGGTATCGACGTTCTTGACCGCGTTGAAGATATTCGCTTCAATCTGCGGGTTGTTTGCCGCGAGAGACGCGATCAGCTGCTTGATTTCCGCGCGTTTGGTGTCGCTTTCCAGCTTTTTCGCCGGACAGTCGCACGGCAGGAAGGTCAGACTGCAATATTCCGCCCAGTCGAGAACACTCTGCTCGCGCGTGAAATACAGCGGACGGATCAGCTCCATGCCCTCGTAATTCTTGGCCTTGACGCGCGGCAGCATGGCCTGCACCTGACCGCCGTAGATCAGTCCCATCAGCACGGTGCCGATAGCGTCGTCGTAGTGATGACCGAGCGCGATTTTATTGCAGCCGCGCTTGCGTGCTTCGGTATACAGATAGCCGCGCCGCATTTTTGCACACAGGAAGCACGGATGCTCGGCAGAATGCACCCCTGCCACGCGCAGTACATCGGTATCGAAAATTTCGAGCGGAATGTCCAGCCGTTTCGCGTTTTCCTCGAGGTGCTTGCGGCCCTCTGGCGCATAACCCGGGTCCATTGCAAGGAACACGAGGTCAAAATCCATCGTGTGCTGTAAATCCTGCAGCAGCAGTGCCAGCAGCATGGAATCCTTGCCGCCGGAGATGCAGACCGCAACCTTATCGCCCGGTTTAACCAGTTCATATGCCTTTACCGCGTCTACGAACGGCTTGCGCAGTGTACGCACAAATTCACTTTGCAGCGTTCTTTTTATCTCTTTTGCAGTCATTTTGCGCCCTTCTTATGCTGAAAATGATAGGTGATACGGGCAAGAATGCTGTCCGGCGCGAAATGCCGCGCCAGTGTCATGGCCTTCATGGCTGCACCCGGAACGACAACTGCCTTGCCCGCAAACAGGCCGTCAACAGCTTCGCGCGCCACACGTTCTGCCGACAGACCGGAGAGCGAAAACCGCACGCCTGCGACTTTGTTGAACTCGGTGTCCACCGGTCCCGGACAGAGGGCGCACACACGCACCGGAGAACCGGCGCGGCGCAGCTCCTCGCGCAAGGCTTCTGTCAGACGCAGAACATAGTTTTTGGTGGCGTAATAGGTCGCCATCAGCGGTCCCGGCAGAAATCCCGCCGAGGACGATACGTTGAGAATGTAGCCGCGTCCGCGCTGCACAAAATCCCGCACAGCCAGCTTGGTGAGAATGTGTACGGCACGCACGTTGGTGTCGATCATGCGCAGTTCCTCATCCAGATCGGCGGTGACAAACTCGCCGAACAGACCGAACCCCGCGTTGTTGATCACGACCTCCAGCTCCTCGCTTTGTACCGCCTCGTACAGCAGGCGGCATTCCTGCTCGTCCGACACGTCCGCCGCGATGATGCGGCACGGCACCGGAAGCTCTGCCGCCAGTTCGCGCAGGCGTTCCTCTCTGCGGGCGCACAGGATCAGCTCGTAGCCGCGTGCCGCCAGCAGGCGCGCCATTTCGCGTCCCAGTCCAGAGGACGCACCCGTGATGAGTGCTTTCATGCAAATTCCCTCCAAATCACTGTGATAACTTATTATATAGTACCATGCGGACTTGTCCGCGTCAATTCATGTTGTTCGTCACATTCTGTACAAATTTGCGGATGGTGATGGGTTTACTTGGTTTTTGCTTTTCAATAAGATTTGAGAATGGTATAATAACAATGAAATAGTGCATTGATTTTTCGCCAGAAGCCGAAGATTGGAGGGGCGAACATGAAAAATAAAGAAGCAGACACCGAATTGGAATCCAGACTGTTGGAAATCCTGGTGCACCCATGCCGCATTGAGGACATCCGGCGCGAGCTGCCGAATGCAGGCAAAAACAATCTCAAAAACGCGCTGGATGCGCTCATTGCGGACGGCAGGGTGATGAAAAATAAGAAAAACCGCTTTGCGGTCTCCGCGCACTACGGCTGTGCGGCCGGAACCTATCTGGCTACCGAGCGGGCATTCGCGTTTGTCGCGCCGGATTATCCGGAGGGCGAAGCCAAGCCGGATGATCTGTTCATCCCGCCGAATGCGTCCGGCGGTGCGTGGCACGGCGACCGCGTGCTCGTCAAGGTGAGTGAGCGCAAGAACAACCGCGGCCGCAAGGAAGCAACTGTTATTCGCGTGCTGGGACGCGCCGGCAAGGAGCTGACCGGCGAACTCGTGCAGCGCGGCAAGGCATTTTTCGTGCAGCCGACCTCGAAAAAGTATCCGGAGATTGCGGTGGACAAGCATGACCTCGGCGAAGCTGCCGTTGGTGACTGCGTGGCTGTTTCGATCTCGCATTACGGCGATGAGCAGTTTATGCCGCAGGGCGTTGTCCGCGCGGATTTGGGCGAAAGCGGTACGATGGAGGCCGCTATCGCGGCTGTTCTGCACGAAAACGGTGTGTACGATGTATTCCCGAACGAGGTGCTCGAGCAGGCGCTCGCCATTCCGCAGGAGGTCGATATGGGCACCGCCGGCAAGAGGCTTGACCTGCGCGACAAGCTGATCTTTACCATCGACGGCGATGACGCGAAGGACTTTGACGACGCGGTTTCGCTCGAAAAGCTGGAAAACGGACACTATCTGCTCGGCGTACACATCGCGGACGTGAGCCATTACGTCACGCCGGATTCGCCGCTTGACGCCGAGGCGTTCCGCCGCGGCACGTCGGTTTATTTCCCGGGACACGTTGTGCCGATGCTGCCGTTCGCGCTGTCCAACGGCATTTGCTCGCTCAACCCGAAGGTGGACCGTCTGGCGTTCTCCGCGCTGATGGAGGTCGATAAGGACGGCCGCCGGTATGGTGCGAAATTTGCCAAGTCGGTCATCTGCTCCAAGGCCCGCATGACCTACAACAAGGTCAACAAAATCCTCGCGGGTGACAAGGGGCTGCGCGAGGAATACGCCTTTCTGGTCGAGACTGCCGAGACGATGAATAATCTGGCGCACGCGCTGTACAAGCGCCGCATTGAGCGCGGCGCACTCGAGCTGGACATTCCGGAGGCGGAAATCCGCGTGGACGAGAACGGCAAGCCGGTTGAAATCCGGTTCCGTGAACGCGGCGAGAGTGAAAAGCTGATTGAGGAATTCATGCTGCAGGCCAACGAAGCGGTTGCCGAGTATATGTGCAAGCGCGAGCTGCCGACCGTCTACCGTGTGCACGAGAATCCCGATCCGGACAAGCTGCGCGTGTTTGCGTCGTTTGCGCGTCCGTTCGGCTACCGCATCGACCCGTCCAAGCCGGAGGATACGGCGCAGTTCCAGACCGTGCTGCGCGGCGCAAAGAACGACCCGAAGCAGCGCGTGCTGCCGACGCTTCTGCTGCGCTCGCTGGCGCGTGCCCGCTACGCGGACGAGTGCATCGGCCATTACGGCCTGAAGGCGAAGTTTTATCTGCACTTTACCTCGCCAATCCGCCGTTATCCCGATCTGGTGGCACACCGCATGCTGCAGAAGGCGCTGCTCAGTGAAGAATTTACCGCGGCAGACGAAACAATGTGCGAGGAAGCCGCAGACCAGTCCACCAATCGTGAGCAGGCTGCCGACAACTGCGAACGCGACATCGACAAGCTGTATATCGCGTCCTACATGCAGCAGTTTATCGGTGAGGAATTTGACGCGGAGGTTTCCGGCGTGCAGTCGTTCGGCGTGTTCGTTGCGCTGGAAAACGGCTGTGAGGGTCTGATTCGTGCAGAGCTGATGACCGGCGACTTCTACCAGTACGACGAGGAGCACATGGCGATGGTCGGCCGCCACACCGGCAAGCGGTTTACGATCGGCACGCCGATGCGTGTCAAGCTGCTTGCCGCAAGCGACACCACCGGTCAGATCGACTTTGCACCGGCAGACGGCTCGCTTCCGGTTTCGGAAAAGCTGGATCGTCCGCGCCGTGAGGACACCGACCGTGCTCCGAGAGGCAATCGCGCGGAGCGCCGCCGTCACAGCGGCAAGGGACGCGGCGGCAAGCCCGGCAAGGGCAAAAAGCCGCCCACGCGCAAGAGAAGATAAGGCAATACCGCATAATTGAACAAGAGTGATTTGCGAGCAAATTTTGCGTTCTGCTTAGGCGCGGTTTTGCGGTAATACTTTGTGTATTACCGTGAAATCGCAACGACAGCAGAGCACAAAATTTCCGCAAAGCACCGCAGCTTTAATTGTGTGGTGTTGCCGCTATAAAGGAGAGAATCTTTTATGTCCAATAAAGTAACCGTTGCTGCGATTCAGATGACCTATGGTCTGGAAGAAGCCTGCGAAAAGGTCCGCGAAGCGGCATCTCAGGGTGCGCAGATCATTCTGCTGCCCGAACTGTTTGAAAACTGGTATTTCTGTCAGGAAAAAAGCTACGAGAACTACCATTTAGCGACAACACTCGAGGAAAATCCGGCGGTCCGCGAGATGCAGACCATTGCCCGTGATTTCAAGGTCGTCATTCCGGTCAGCTACTACGAGCGGGTCGGTGAGACCACGTTCAACACGGTGGCTGTCATTGACGCGGACGGCACGATCATGGGTCAGTACCGCAAGACCCACATTCCGGATGACCATTTCTATCAGGAAAAGTTCTATTTTACGCCCGGAAATACCGGCTTCAAGGTCTGGGATACGGCTTATGCGAAAATCGGTGTCGGCATCTGCTGGGACCAGTGGTTCCCGGAATCCGCGCGCTGCATGGCGCTGCAGGGCGCCGAGCTGCTGTTCTACCCGACCGCCATCGGTTCCGAGCCGATTCTCGACTGCGATTCCATGCCGCACTGGCGGCGCTGCATGCAGGGTCACGCGGCAGCGAACATTATGCCGCTGATCGCGGCAAACCGCATCGGCACCGAGACCGTCAAGCCGACCGAGGATAACCAGCACCAGTCGTCCTCGCTGACGTTCTACGGCTCGTCCTTTATCGCGGATGAGACCGGCGCGCTTGTCGAGCAGGCTGACCGCGAAAACGCAGGCGTGCTGACGCATACGTTCGATTTGGATGAAATCCGTGAGATGCGTCGTTCGTGGGGTGTCTACCGCGACCGGAGACCGGAAATGTATGGTGCAATGCGCGGCTACGGTTTATAAAATGGAAAATTCCATTCACAAAAAACGCAGACTGAGAATATTCTCAGTCTGCGTTTTCTATATCATAGATATTATTTTGCGAGTTCCGCCAGAAATTCATCCATGTTGGTGTCTTCCGTCATGGTGATGCGGTGCATGCTGTACAGCGTCTGCGGCAGACCCTGCACGACCGCATTCACGCCCGGCTGGGTGGTGAATGTCAGCTCGATGCCCTGGCTGCGCAGCGCATCCATCGTCAGCGTGCCGTATGCACCTTCCGGATAGGACAGCGCGTTGACCTTCTCACCGGTGATCGGCTCGATGGCCTGCTGGCTCTGCTGGATGTCAGCCCTGACAGCGGCTTCGTAGTCCACATCACTTTCGCCGTCCAGCTGCGCGAGTGTTTCCCGAACACGGTCGTTTCCGTCCTCGAACGGCGGCCACTGGTGCATGTCATAGGTGTGGCTCTGGATGGAAATCAGGCCGGAATCCACCATTTCCTGCATCTCAGCCGCGCCGAAGTGCGGTGTCATGGCGTGGTCGGTATCCTTGTAGGTGTCCTTGCCGATGGAAACGCCGATGGCGAAAATGGTTGCCTTCATGTTGTATTCCTTGAGAACAGGGAATGCGTCCGCGTAGTTGCTCAGATAGCCGTCGTCAAACGTGAGAACGATGGGTTTCTCGGGCAGCGGTGTACCATTGTAGACGTAATCGCGCAGTTGCTCGAGCGAAATCGCGTTGCAGCCGGCATCGGAAAGCGCCTGAATCTGTTTGCGGAACGCCTCCGGCGAAATGGTAGCCGAGCCGCTGACCTCCTCGGTCAACTGGTGCCACGTCAGCACCGGAACCCTAACGGCGGTATCGTTGTCCGTGCGCGGTGCAGGACGCTGCGTGAAATAGTCATGTGGCGTGTCAGAGGTCACATAAGTGCCGAAATCCGACGGAATTGCGGTGATGGCAGGCGTAAAGTCGGGATACTCCTTCTCGGCAATGCGGGCTGCCATCATCTCGCCGATGTTGTTGCGGAAGTGCGTGCTGTCGTAGAAGAAGCGCGGCTCACTGCTGACGGACGAGGACGAAAAATCCCAGTAATCGGTCACTTTGGCAAGAGATGCGTAGAAATTCGTGATATCCTCGTCGTAAAAGTTCTTGTAATAGTCGGTGTACACCGGAGCGGTCAGCACAATCAGATTGACGCCGTTTTCCTCGCAAACCTTGCGGATTGCAGCCACCGACTGCATGCAGGCTTCGGTCTTGTACAGGTGCAGCGGCTCGTGGTTGGGATAATCGGTGAATACCGGATAGGCGTTCAGATAATCCGCGGTAGAGCCAATCGGCTCTACATCACGCACGCGCTTGTCATACGCGCCGGTCTGCTCGTCGAATACGTCGAACGACTGCGGCATGAGCGTGTCCTTGCTCTTATTCACCAGCTTCTGATAGCCGTACCGCGGGTCCGCGAGGAGAAACCGCGAGTAATACGACAGCGCGGACATATCCGGGTCGGTTTTGTAGTGCAGGCTGTGGGTCAGCTTGTTGGACTCATCATCGTAGGTCAGTCCGTTGTCCAGATACACATTCAGCACCAGATTTTTGACCGTGTAGTTGTCAATCAGGTAGTTTGCGATCTTTTCGCAGTCCTTCATATCCGCACCGTACATGATGAGGTTGTAGAACTTCGCGTTCAGCATCTCGTTAAACGATTCGGTCGGCAGCGAGCTGGTGGACGAGCAGCCGAGGAAATACGAGTCGTACTCGTCATGGTGCTGCTCAAGATAGGAGATTTTCGCCGCACGCGGGTTGTTGGTCTCGTCATACGAAAACCACTGCATAAACCGGTCGCCGAACGCGCCGAACGGGTCGGTGACGTAGTTGAATCCGGCCAGCAGTGCGGCCAGGATCAGCACGATAACGGGCAGAGAAAGCACCCATTTTTTTGCGTTCATGCTCTGCCTCCTTAAAATTGCTTGTAGATGAACTCGGACGAGATGTATCCGGCACGGAAAATGCCGAACAGCAGCAGGACCACGAGCGAAACGGTCAGCACGGTCAGCTGCATGAGCGCCGGGCGCTCGTTGAGCCACGTCTGCACATCCGTGCCGCGTTCCTCAAAGAACTCCACGCCGTGGACGATGAGAATGCCGACAAAAATGATGATAAAGTCGGAAATACCCAATCCAAGCGTCGGCACAACCGACGTAAACTCACTGAAATGCGGGTGCAGCACGGTCGTGCCGAGCAGCGTGAATACAGTCTTGAGACGCGGTGCGCGGGTGAAATAACGGCCGATAAACACCAGTCCGAACGTGCGGACGGTCATAAAGATGCGCCAGCCGGTCGATTTGTCGTTGATGTGCAGCTTTTCCTTCCACGAAAGGAAGCGGCGCTCCATCAGCAGGGAAGCGGTAATGAGGATACCGTTCCACAGGCCGAACGCAATGTAGCGGAAGTTGGCGCCGTGCCAGATGCCGATGATCAAATACACGATAAACGTAGCGGTCGAGGTGGCACAGATCTTGCCCATCATACCCTTGAAATGCTTGCGCGCCCACTTGCCGAGCTTGCCGAACGGCTTGGAAAACGCCAGAGGATAGAACACATAGTCGCGCATCCACGCACCGAGTGTGATGTGCCAACGGCGCCAGTAGTCGGTGAGCGAGGTGGAAAACAGCGGTCGGCGGAAGTTGAGCGTCATATCGATGCCGAACATGCGCGCGACGCCGCGTGTGATGTCGATGCCGCCGGAAAAATCGCAGTACAGCTGAATGCAGTAAAACAGAATACCGAGCGCAATGACAGCACCGCCGTAGGGACAGTTCTCCATGATGACGTTGTTTACCAGAACAGCCGCGCGGTCGGCGATGACGATTTTTTTGAAGTAACCCCAGAGCGCCAGCTGAATGCCGATCTGCAGGTCGTCCCAGCACAGCTTGCGCTCTGCGGTAAGCTGCGGCGCCAGCTGATCGAAACGGCTGATCGGTCCCTGCACCATCTGCGGGAAGAACGATACGAACAGACCGTAGCGCAGCGGATTGCGCTCGGGCGCATATTTGCCGCGGTACACATCAATGACGTAGCTCATGGACTGGAAAATGAAAAACGACAGACCGAGCGGCACGACAAAATCCCATCGGGGAATGTGATTGCCGAGCGCGGACGGCAGCAGCTCGAGCGTGAAATTCCAGTATTTCATCGCGTAGAGCAAGCCAAAACAGCAGACCGCGCAAATTACCGCGATCTGCCTCTTTTTGTGCTGTATTTGGGTCTTTTGCGCCTTGTCGGCAGGCTTGATGGCGTTATAGCGCCCGAGAATGAGTCCGGTTACCCAGGTCATTCCGGCTACCAGAACCACCCACGCAAACGCCTTGACCGAGCCGGCCATGTAAAACGCCGCACTCGCCAGCAGCAGGATGCACCACTGTGCCTTTTTCGGTACAATATAGTAGAGCAGCACGCTCGCAATGGTAAGTACGATAAACGAAGCGGAAGTAAAAGCCATTAGTCCTGTGCGTTCTCGATCAGTTCAACGATGGCGTCAACCGAGTTGAAGTTCTCCGGCGTCAGGTCGTTGACACCCAGCTGAACGTCAAACTCCTCCATCAGCTCGGAAATAACGGCTACGATGTCGAGGGAATCGATGATGCCGTCGTCGATGATGGCGGTTTCGTTCTCAAAGTCGTTGCCCGGGCAGATCTCATTCAGAATTTCGATAATTTTTTCTCTCATGGTCGATTTCTCCTTTAATTATATTGCAGCACGGCGGAAGTCCATCCGTCGGGCCGGTAGCCGTGTTGTTCGTAAAAATGCTCGGCCGGAGCATTGCCGGTCCGCGCCCATACCTGACTTTTTGCGCCGTCTGTCACACTCAGGTAGGCGGTGAGCAGTTCGCCTGCCAGTCCGCGTCCGCGGCAGTCCGCACGCACGGCAAGGTGCCGAATCTCGGTAGAGACGCGGGAAACCGCAAAATGCAGCACGCCGGAAACGCCCTGTTCGTCCCGGGTGATAACGGTGTGACCGGTTGCGAGGTTTTCACGTAGATCGTCCGCAGTCGGCAGACAGCCGGTGAGAGCGGAGAAGTGCTCACTTAAAAAGTGGGAAACGTCCTCGAAATCCTCCGGCTTTGCCGGAACTGCGGTTGTTTCCGCCGGAAATGCTTCCGGTTTGCGGGTGCGCCGCGTGCGGCGCAGCACCTGACGAAAACCGAGGGAACAGAACTGCTCGGCGGCATTAGCCATGACCTCCGCGTCTTTCGCGCGGCAGGACAGTTCGGTCATAACCGGCCTGTCCGTCTCCGGCAGGGAGAGCACCGCGCCCGGATGCAGGTAGAACGTCATCACAAGGTGGTCGCCGCGTTCGCGGAACAGCAGAAGTGCGCCGTCTGCCTCGTGAATGTACAGTCCGTTTTCGATTTCGCGCGTGTAGTCCTCACCGCGCAGAAAGTTGTTGGTGAGGACACCGCGCTTGAGCTGTGCGTTCAGCAGATCGGAAATCTGTGCGAAATTCTCAATCTTCCGCATGGATAAATTGCTCCTTCAGCTTGACGCGGTCGATCTTGCCGTTGGCATTCATCGGCAGTGCGTCCAGCTTTTCATAGATGTTGGGCAGCATATACTTGGGTACCAGTCTGCGCATGGCACGCGCGAGTGCCGCGGCATCCGGCTCGCCCTCGTAGATGCAGACAATGCGGTCGCGGCTGCGGTCAAACAGGCAGGCTGCGGCGGCGATGCCGTCCACGCTGTGCAGCGCGGTCTCGATCTCGCCAAGCTCGATGCGGTAGCCCATGTGCTTGATCTGTCCGTCCTGCCGCGACAGGAAATACAGCAGACCGTCGTCCTTCTTGACGGCAATATCGCCCGTGCGGTACAGAATATCGCGGAAATACGGGTTTGTCGGGTTCTGGATGAAGCATTCGTTCGTCTTTTCCCAGTTGCCGAAGTAGCCGCTGGCCAGTCCGCTGCCGCGCACGCAGATCTCACCGGCCTCGCCGTCCGGAACGGGCCTGCCGTCCTTGTCGAGCAGCACAATCTGCATGTTGCGGCAGGCTTTGCCGATTGGAATGGCTTCATCGTCGCGGTAGTCGCGGGTGAGGTGGAATGCGGCACAGTCCACGGTGGTCTCGGTCGGTCCGTACATGTTGACAACCTCAAGACCCGGAATCGCGGCCTTCCACGCATTCACATAGCGTGCCTGCAGCGCTTCACCGCCGAGAGCGGCTTTGCACAGCGTGGGCGGTGCACATTTGCTCAGCGCACCCGAGCTTGCCACGAAGTGAAACGCGCTGGTCGCCCAGTTGATGGCGGTCACGCCGACACGCTCCATCTCCTTGAGCAGCAGCATCGGGAAGGTGAACAGCTTTTTCGAGAAAATATGGCAGGTTGCACCGAGCGAAAGGGTCTGGTACAGATCCTTGCACGAAAGATCAAAGTAAAACGGTGCCTGATTGCCGAAAACATCGTTTTCAGTGTAGCCGCAGAACTCGCTCATCCAGTCGGTGAAGTCGATGACCGCACGGTGCGGAATGACGATTCCCTTCGGCGCACCGGTCGAACCCGAGGTGAACAGCAGGTAAACCGGGTCAATATCCAGTACGCTCTCACGGATGGACTGCAGCAGATCTGCGTCAGCCGGTGCTGCAAAGCCCTCGTCCATCGAGATGAGCGGCGCACAGTCGGCAAGCGGCTCAGCCTGCCTGCGGTTGCCCTCAGCGTAGACGATAGCGGCGGGATGAACCTGCTCGAAAATACGGCGGATACGCGCTTCCGGCATGTGGTCGTCGATCGGAACGTAGCAGCCGCCCGCATACAGCACACCCTGCATCGCGGCCACGCTTTCGGCCGTGCGGCCAATCAAAACCGCGACCGGCTTGTGCAGCGTATCGACGGTTCCGGCAAGGTGCGTGCCCAGACCCTGTGCGGCCTTCAGCAGCTCGCCGAAGGTGAACACGCGGTTCTCATCGCAGAACGCAGGCTTGTCCGCGTGCATTCGGGCAGAGGATTCCAAATATTCGAGTACATTTTTTCTCATAGACATACTTCCTCATTATGATAGTCTATTTTATCATAGAGGGCGGAAAAAGTAAACGGAAAACGGCGGTCACGCCGGAGAATCCATCCAGTGTGCGGTTTCATCCATAATTTAGGTCAGTTTACAAGGAACTACACGCAGACCACGAAACGGGGGCTGCTGACAACAAATAAAGGCTGAGTATCAAGCACCGAAAAAGTGCGAGATATTCAGCCTGTTTTGTTGTCCGGGGTTTCCAAAGGGGCTTGCCCCTTGGCACACGACTTTGCTTGCAAAGTGTAGTGTGTTATACGCTCTGTCGGCGTTGCCGTGAAAATGCCGTTGCCGCCGGGGAGGGGCGGCAGGAAAACAGGGCTGTGCTTGTGTGGCGTGGAGCCGCAAGCGCAGGTCTGTTTTCATCAGCAGACAGGGCGTATATGAAAGCCCCCGTCCCTCGTCCTACGCTCCGACTTGTGGACAAAGTGTCCCGAAGTTGTGGCTACACTCCCGGAAAAGTAACAGGACAGCGGGTAACCGTCAAGGCTGAAATGAACGGGTTTACACCCGGCCTTGACCGCCACCCGCCGTCCCACTGAATGGGTGGACAAGGCGGCCAATCCCTCAAAGTGCTTGTCCGCGCTCTTTCTGATTTTGAGGTATTCAGTTTTTCAAAATTGAATAATCAAAATAAATTTTTTCGATTGAAAAAATTTTATTTGTTATCATCTTCAATGCCATATTTTTTCTTTTGCCGAATCACATAATTACTGATTTTTTCATCATATAGTGGATACTGGTAATCCAACTGGCATGCCACTTCTGACGAAACCTCCCGGAACAATGCCATACATTGTTCAAAGGATTCCCACATATGGGGATAGGAATCCATATTATAAGTGGACATAAGTCGTTCCCACAATTCCTCTGGGACATATTGCTTCATAAATTTATAGTTTTTTCCCAAACTGAAATGAAATCCCTGTTTGATACCAATCAGCCAGGAAATCATGCGAAGCAATTCTTTTCGTACTATATCATTCATATGGTCAATAGCAAAAAGAATTTCTTTGCGGCATAAGCCCTTTACTACATATGTTGTAGTATTCCAAAATTCATTACAGCAATCGTCAAACATTCTTTGAGTAGGCTTCTGCAAGTGGTAGTCTATATCCGTTGGTATTGGCGGCTTTACGATACGGTTGTCTTTATCCAACAGTAACTTTACCAGTTTATCCCATGTAAAATACTCGTCTATCAGTTCCAGCGGCAGCAAAGTTAAATCTATCTTAACATCATCAGTAAACAGCATTAAATATGAAAATCCCTTTTCTACAGCTGGAAATAATTCCATATCTTCCGGCTTTTGCAGAATCAACCTTTCACCAAATATATCTAGCCATTTATCATCACTTGTGAAGCTGTCCATATCCGTAACAAAAAAAGTAATATCAAAATCCTGAAAATCATCAGGCGGAATATTTGTATTTGTTCTAGATCCTTCCAAAGTAACCATGCGAATGCGTTTGTCTGTTTTTGCAAAATTCAAAACAATATCATAAACTTCCTTTTCTGATCTCATTTTTATCTCCTCCAATTATTGAAATAGGTGTGAAACCATTTTAGGGCTTTCCCGCCTTGATTACCCTTTAGCAAAGACGGGCGGGACTGTCAACGGCGGCGCATGAAATGCGCCGTTCATCTTGACCATTGACTGGCTCGGCTGGCTTTGCTATTTATTTTCTAAACTTTTATGCTTGTAGTTTTCGAGTTTCTTTCAGAATTGTTTAAGAATTTTTCAAAT
The DNA here is from genome assembly GCF_027665985.1 of Butyricicoccus sp. AM78-15b2TA. Classification (NCBI taxonomy): domain Bacteria; kingdom Bacillati; phylum Bacillota; class Clostridia; order Eubacteriales; family Butyricicoccaceae; genus Butyricicoccus; species Butyricicoccus sp. AM78-15b2TA. The sequence goes on along the minus strand of NZ_JAQEHY010000012.1, from coordinate 32,873 downwards.
AGTATTCATTCAATATATCTGCTAAGGCTTTTGGATTTTCTTCATTGACAACATGGCCTGTATTCTCAATAATTTTCAATTCTGCGCTTCTAATACTTTGTGATAAGTAATCCGCTGATTTCATATTTGCACTGTCTTTCTTTCCGCAAAGAATTAAAGTGGGGCACTTAATATTTTTCACCCTATCACTGAAATCTAAATTCTTCATAGTGTCCCCTAAAGCAAATGTGTTCTTTTTATCAAATGCCATAGTTTCAAAAATAGATTTTGGTAAAAATCTGAAAATTATATTTTGAAAACTAAATGCTACTTTCGGGACTTTATATGGCGTTCCGATTAAAACTAATGTTTTCACTTTTTGCGGGAAATCCAAAGCAAAATTCAGAGCCAAAATACCACCTAATGAAAGACCGCATAAATGAATTTGTCCGTCAAATTCGTTACAATATTTTACAAATGAAGAATATAGATTTTCGTAGCTTGCCTCTTTCCCTTCAAGGATGGAGGATAAATTTGGACATACAATATCTTCGTTGTTTGTCATGTATGAAATTGTTTTTTCCCAACTTGTTGCTTTGTGTCCTGAGCCGTGAACAAATATTTTTGTTGCCATAAGTATCTCCTTTGAATTTTATGTTTTATTTTCCTGCCTGCTCAATCATCTTCTTCGCCAACTGCTGGAACAGGTCGGCAGTTTCTTTGTCCATCGGCGCAAGCTGTCCGATCTGTCCGGCTATCATCGCTGTTACATCGTCAATGGAAAGCGGGTTTTGTTTCTGCTCCGCCATAGTGTCCCGCATGGCTTGGAACATAGCGGCGGTCACAGCTTCTCCCGGCTGTTCCCCGTTGTCAATGTCTTTCTTAATGTCCCGCAGGATAGCCAGGAACACATTTTTGATTTTTTCAATCTCCGCTTCATGTTCCCCTATCTTTTGGGCGTTCAAAAGCTGTAAATCCTGCTTCGCTTCTGCCCGGTGTTCCGGGTGTTCTTTCATCAGGTCGGACAGGGAAGCCGTTGCCATCTCGATAAGCTGGTTTCTTGCTGTTATGCCCTTTGCCGCCGTATCCTGAAAATAAATCCGTATCAAATCTATCAGCTTGGGAAAATTCCTGTGTTCCAACAGGCGGTTGAGGATTTGCACATCAACAGCACCCGTCACAAGCCCCCTCACGGCTCCCTCGGACAAGCCTAATTCAGAAATATCGTAGCTTTTACGAACGCTCACGGTAGACAAGCCCAGTATGTAGTCTGTCGATACCTTAAATTCCTTTGCCACACCTATGAGAATATCACTGCTGACCGTTCTTGTTTCGCCGCTGACAATGCGGCTCAACTGGGAAGCGGAAACGCCTATCTTCTCCGCAAGTTCCTTTTGTGTGATGTGGTTCCCGTTGCATAAATCGGAAATCCGCTGTCCGGGCGTTCCGGGTAAAGCCATAGATACGCACCTCCTCCGCATACTTCCATTATACAGAATGATTGCAAAAATGCAATTTCCAAAGTGTAAACTTCATCAAAATGCAATTCTCGCAATATTCCGGGAATTGCATTTTTTTCGTGTAGACTTAGGGTAGTTCATCGATGGACGGCACCTTGAAAACAGAATGACCGTCCGAAAAGGAATACCCCGGCTGGGGAAGCACCGCAAGGAGTCGGACTTCGGGACAAAATGTCCCGAAGTTGCGAGGAGCGTGCCAACGCCGGAACACGCCGCAGGAATGGGGCAGGAAACCTTTTCGGGGAGAACGGCAACGGAAAGCAAAATGGAGGGAACGCATGAGAGATAACCCCTATAAAGACTTGCCGCCGCTGGAACGCAGGCCGGACGGTTCCCTTTACCGCATGACCCCGGCGCAGAGAAAACAGGCGGCCAGCCTGATACGCCGGGAGTGCTGTTGCTGTGAGGACGGCAACTGCATTGTCCTTGACGATGGGGACACCTGCACCTGTCCGCAGACGATTTCTTTCTCGGTCTGCTGTAAGTGGTTCCGCTGGGCGGTCTTGCCGCTGGACGGGACGCTGGAAGCGGAGATTTTCCGGGATAAGGACTTGAAACGCTGTGAGGTCTGCGGCGGTGTGTTCGTCCCCAAATCCAACCGGGCAAAATACTGCCCCGGCTGTGCCGCCAGAGTTCACAGGCGGCAGAAAACAGAAAGTGAACGGAAAAGGAGGTCTGCTGTGGACAGTTAGGAGCGAAAAAAGCCTTGATTTATCAGGCTTCGCAAGCCCCAAACCGGGGCTGGTGGTATAAAGTATCGCCCGCCCCGGAAAACGGGCTTCTAACCGTCCACAAAACGCACTATGACAAATACCATCTATATCCATCAGCCGGAAAAGGCGTTCAGCTTCACCCGGCTCCCGAATTTCCTCTTTGAAGCCCCCACATTCAAGCCCTTGTCCAACGAGGCAAAGGTTCTGTACGCCTTTATCCTGCGCCGGACAGAGTTATCCCGCAAGAATGGGTGGGCGGATGATTGCGGACGGATTTATCTGTACTATCCCATCTGCGAGGTGGTTGACCTGCTCCACTGTGGGCGGCAGAAAGCGGTAAACACCCTGCGGGAACTGCAATACGCCGGGCTGGTGGAGATCCAGAAGCAGGGCTGTGGAAAACCCAACCGCATTTTCCCAAAATCCTATGAAGCGGTTCCAAACACCGACTTCAAGAAATCCGGTTCTGGTACGCCGGAGGGCTGAAAACCGTACTTATGAAGTGAGGAAATCACTCCCCGGAAGTACGAAAACCGGACGGTATATAGAAATACAAAGATTAAAAAGATTTATTTATATTCTATCCATTCCAATCCTATCCGAGCTAATTTCTGCGGGATTTTCCCTGTGGAAAACCCCGGATAGGAAAGGAATGGGGAAAGGAGCAGAATGGCACAACACGCAATTTTGCGGTTTGAGAAGCACAAGGGCAACCCGGCAAGGCCGCTGGAAGCCCATCACGAAAGACAGAAAGAACAATACGCCAGCAACCCCGACATTGACACAAGCCGGAGCAAGTACAACTTTCATATCGTCAAGCCAGAGGGCAGGTACTATCATTTCATTCAAAACCGCATTGAACAGGCCGGGTGCCGAACCCGCAAGGACAGCACACGGTTTGTCGATACGCTGGTAACTGCCAGCCCGGAGTTTTTCAAGGGGAAATCCCCAAAGGAGATACAGGCGTTTTTCCAGAGGGCGGCGGACTTCCTCATTGGCCGGGTAGGACGGGAAAATATCGTGTCGGCGGTGGTACACATGGACGAGAAAACGCCCCACCTGCATTTGACCTTTGTTCCGCTGACAAAGGACAACCGCCTGTGTGCAAAGGAGATTATCGGCAACCGGGCAAACCTGACGAAGTGGCAGGACGATTTTCACGCCTATATGGTGGAGAAATATCCTGACTTGGAGCGTGGGGAGAGCGCCAGCAGGACAGGCCGGAAGCATATCCCCACCCGGATTTTCAAACAGGCGGTTTCCCTCTCCCGGCAGGCAAGAGCCATTGAAGCCACGCTGGGCGATATTACCCCGTTCAACGCCGGAAAGAAAAAAGAGGAAGCCCTCTCCCTGCTGAAAAAATGGTTTCCGCAGATGGAGAACTTCTCCGGTCAGCTCAAAAAATACAAGGTTACAATAAACGACCTTTTAGCAGAAAATGAACAGTTGGAAGCCAGAGCCAAAGCCAGCGAAAAGGGCAAGATGAAAGATACGATGGAACGGGCAAAGCTGGAAAGCGAGCTGAAAGACATTCAGCGGCTGGTAGACCGTATCCCGCCGGAGGTGCTGGCAGAACTGAAACGGCAACAGCGGCACACAAGGGAACGGTGATTGATGGCAGAAAACATTTCACGCCGCAGCATGGCGGCACTGCACTTTGAAAATTAAATACGGAGGTACTATGGAGCATATCAGATACAAGAAAGAAACCGAAGTCGTGACTTTTCAGGGAAAGGAAATCACGCTGGAAAATCTCTCTCCGGTGTTCACGCCGGAGCAGGAAGCGGCAAAACGCCGGGAGCTGGAACAGCAGCTTTATGAGGTGTTCCGCAAGTATGCCGACAAACGGCAGAGTGAGGAAGCCGGGGCATAAGGTTTTCCGAAGCCATCGTTGATTTGCGGGGCTGCTGGCGGTATAATAAAGCTGTCAGCAGCTCCGTTTCTTTTTTAAGAAAAGGAGCGACAATATGAATAATCGAATAGACGCAATCTATGCAAGACAATCGGTGGACAAAAAGGACAGCATTTCCATTGAAAGCCAGATTGAATTTTGCAAATACGAGTTGAAAGGCGGTAACTGCAAGGAATACACAGACAAGGGGTACAGCGGCAAGAACACAGACCGTCCGAAGTTTCAAGAACTGGTGCGGGACATCAAGCGGGGCTTGATTGCAAAGGTCGTGGTTTACAAGCTCGACCGTATCAGCCGTTCCATTCTGGACTTTGCCAATATGATGGAGCTGTTCCAACAGTACAATGTAGAGTTTGTGTCCTCTACGGAAAAGTTTGATACCTCCACCCCGATGGGGCGGGCGATGCTGAATATCTGTATCGTGTTCGCCCAGCTTGAACGGGAAACGATACAGAAGCGGGTGACGGACGCTTATTATTCCCGCAGCCAGCGAGGCTTCAAGATGGGTGGGAAAGCCCCTTACGGCTTCCATACAGAGCCGATTAAGATGGACGGTATCAACACAAAGAAGCTGGTGGTAAACCCGGAGGAAGCGGCAAATATCCGGCTGATGTTTGAGATGTACGCCCAGCCCACAACCTCCTACGGGGACATTACCCGGTACTTTGCCGAACAGGGAATTTTATTCAACGGCAAGGAACTAATACGCCCCACGCTGGCGCAGATGTTACGCAATCCTGTCTATGTGCAGGCAGACCTTGATGTGTACGAATTTTTCAAAAGTCAAGGGACAATCATTGTCAATGACGCTGCCGATTTTACCGGCATGAATGGCTGCTATCTGTATCAAGGGCGGGATGTGAAGCCCAGCAAAAAGAACGACTTGAAAGACCAAATGCTGGTGCTGGCTCCCCATGAGGGCATTGTCCCCTCCGACATCTGGCTGACCTGCCGCAAGAAGCTGATGAACAACATGAAAATCCAGTCTGCCCGGAAAGCCACCCATACATGGCTGGCGGGAAAAATCAAGTGCGGAAACTGCGGGTATGCCCTTATGAGCATTAACAATCCTGTGGGAAAGCAATATCTCCGCTGCACAAAGCGGCTGGACAATAAAAGCTGTGCCGGGTGCGGGAAAATCATCACTTCGGAGCTGGAAGCGGTTGTTTATCAGCAGATGGTGAAGAAGCTGGCAAGCTACAAAACGCTGACGGGCAGAAAAAAAGCGGCAAAGGCAAACCCGAAAATCGCCGCCCTGCAAGTGGAACTTCTCCATGTGGACAGCGAGATTGAAAAGCTGGTGGACAGTCTGACGGGTGCAAACAATGTTCTGCTCTCCTATGTGAATGTGAAGATAGCGGAACTGGACGGACGCAAGCAGGAACTTCTGGCGAGGATAGCGGAGTTGACGGTGGAAGCCATCAGCCCGGAACAGGTCAGCCAGATTTCCGGCTACCTCGACACATGGGACAATGTATCCTTTGATGACAAGCGGCGTGTGGTGGATTTGATGATTACCACCGTTGCCGCTACAAGTGACAGCTTGAACATCACATGGAAAATCTGACGGGCGGCACACCTCCCGTCAGACCGTTACCCTGTGTAGTCCCTTGTAAACTGTACTATCGTGCAGAATAAAAATATCGTGCAAGGTATCGCCGGTTTCCATTGAGTGGTTGGCGTTTTCGGTCAGATAGAGCGGAATGCCGATCTTCCGGCAGCCGTTCGTGATCATCTCGGTGTCCGCCCACGGATCGGCGGTGCCGTGAAAGGCGATGCCGGTCGGGTCGAGATAGGGCAGCGCCTGTTCAATCGGCGTGTAGTACACCTGCCGCGGATGAATGTTGCGCTGAACAGCATACCGGGCGGCAATCGCAGTGCCGATGCTCTTCGAGAGGAAGAAAACGCGGTCGTAAGCGGTCCAGTCGATGGCGGTAAGCTGTTCCTCTGCGGCAGAAAGCGCGGTCTGCACAGCCTGTTCGATTTTTTCGGTGTGACCCCGCAAACCGGTCGGCAGAGCGGGATACTGCACCGCGAGCAGGTCGCAGCCGCGTGCGCGTGCAAGTTTGGCGCTGTAATACAGCAGCGGTTTGTCGATATGGTAGCCGATGCCGGGGAACAGCACGGCAAGCTGGTTGCTCATAGGTAAGGCTCCTTTGGGGAAAATGCAGGATTACTCCGCCAGCTCCCGCACGGCGGCAATTGCGGTATCGACCTCATTTTCCGTGTTAAAATACGAAAAGCTGAAGCGAACCGCGCCCTGCTGCACGGTGCCGAGCGCCTCGTGCATGCGCGGCGCACAGTGTGCACCGGCGCGTGTGGCGATGTCATAATCGGCAAACAGCGCGTCCGCGACCTCGGCGGAGTCATAATCGCGGATGTTAAGTGCCACGACAGCCGCGCGTTCCGGCCGGGAGAAATCGCCGTAGACGGTCACGCCGTCAATGTCCTTCACACCGTCGTAAAACCGCCGCATGAGTGCGCGTTCGTGTGCTCCGATGGCCTGCACGGTCTGTTTTTCGATAAATTTCAGCGCGGCATGCAGTCCGGCGATGCCGTGCGTATTGAGCGTGCCCGCCTCGAGCCGTGTGGGATACGCCTGCGGCTGCTCGCGGTCGTAGGAGTGAATGCCGGTACCGCCGCGGAGCAGCGGTCGAAGCTCTACGCCCGGCCGGATGCACAGACCACCGGTTCCCTGCGGACCCATCAGGCTCTTGTGGCCGGTGAAGCAGAGCACGTCAATGTTCATGCGCTGCATGTCGATCGGTACCGCACCTGCCGTCTGCGATGCATCGACAACCAGAAGGGCACCGTGTGCGTGCGCCATTGCACCGATTTTGGCGATATCGAGCAGGTTTCCGGTCAGATTGGATGCATGCGTGCAGACAACGGCCTTGGTTTCCGGTCGAAAGAGCGTTTCCATATCCTCATAGCGGATATTGCCCTGACGGTCCGCCGGTACAAAATCCACCGATACGCCGCGCGTCTGCAGATCATACAGTGGACGGAGCACGGAATTGTGCTCCAGATCGGTCGAAATGACGTGATCGCCGGACGAAAACAGACCGTAGATTGCAATATTCAGCGCCTCGGTGGAGTTTGCGGTGAACACAACATGGTCCGCACGCGGACAGCCGAACAGCTTCGCTAGCCGACTCCGCGTCTCGAACACCATGCGCGACGCGGAAAGCGACACGCCGTGTGCGCCGCGCGATGCATTTCCTGCGGTAAGAATGGCGTTTTTGACCGCCTCTGCGACTTCAGGCGGCTTGTGCAGCGTGGTCGCTGCGTTATCCAGATAAATCATGATTTCCTCCGTCAGTCGAACAGTTCGACGAGAGCATGTGTCTCGAATCCGATGCCGGTTTCACGCAGAGCGTTGAGGAGCACCTGTTCCTCGCTTGTTTCGGCCTTCCATGCCAGTCCGCAGCCTGCGCTCACCTGAGAGGGAATCGGGATCATGCGTCCGGGCAGACCGCGCTGCGTGAACATGGCTTCTGCCGCGAGTGCCTGCTCGGTGGACGCGAACGCGATGACCGCAAACGGCCGTTTGCGCCGCATCACGGGCGCAGAATGAGGTCGGCCTGCATCTGCTTCTCGGTGATGACGTACATGTTGGTCACGTCACCGACTGCCAGCTTGTCGGTCAGGCCGTAGTGGTTGAGACAGGTACCGCAGGTCAGAATCTCCACACCGAGCGATGCCAGGTTTTTCAGATCCTCAAGCGATGCCGAGTCTTCGCAGGTCAGGCGTGCGCCGCCGTTGTAGAACAGAATCGTGCTCGGCAGGTGCTCCTGCTGGGTGAGAGCAAAAATAAAGCCTTTCATCAGAATACGGCCCAGTTCCTCATCGCCCTCGCCCATATGGTCGGCGGAAATGACAACGACTGTCTTTTTCTGCGCCGCCGGTACCGTGCAGGCAATCTGCTCATCGGCTTCTGCCTTGCCGATGGAATTTTCAGTCGTGATCGTCACGCAGAATTCCTTGTCCGAGCGTTTTTCGGTCGTGATCGAGCAGCCCTTGCTCTCCGCAAGGCGGGTCAGGTTCTGCACCGCAATTTCATTATCTACCAGCGTCTGAACCGTGCCCGCACCCTTCAAATCCTGCAGCGCGTGCAGCGTTTTGATGACCGGAATCGGACATGCGTCACCGATCGCATTCACTTGTACCATAATAAAGTTCCTCCTTTTGGGGATGTTCTGTGGATAGTATAGCACAATAAATCGCTGAAAACCATAATTTATCCATAGGATTGCGGAATACTGGGAGGAGAGGACGGTTTTTCTTGACGGTGTTCTCTTGAAAAGGGTAAAATTATAATGTATTTTACAAAAGTACGCAAAATTTATTCGCAAATCGCTTTTGTTCAATTATGCAGTATTGCCTTAAATGATAATTATCTATCCGTAACCTTATATAGAACACATTTACAGATATTACTTGCTTATTTGAACTGTGTTACCGGAAAATTATCTATGGATAACCCGAATATCCAATATCTGATACAAAATCGTTATCTGATTGACTGACACGCTGAAAGGAGGCATAACCATGCGATCCCACACCTACCTTGCCATCGACCTGAAATCCTTCTATGCCTCCGTGGAATGCCGGGAGCGCAGGCTGGATCCGCTCGACACGCACCTTGTTGTCGCGGACGAGACCCGCACGGACAAGACCATCTGTCTGGCAGTCACGCCGTCGCTGAAAAGCTACGGCATTTCCGGCCGCGGACGGCTGTTTGAGGTACGTCAGCGCGTCAAGCAGGTCAACGCCGAGCGGCAGCGCCGTGCGCCCGGGCACACATTCACAGGCGCGTCTTACTCTGCTGCGCTACTGCGGGAAAACCCGTCTCTTGCGATGAATTTCATCATCGCACCGCCGCATATGGCGAATTATATGGCGTACAGCAGCCGGATTTATGCCATTTACATGAAATATGTCGCACCGGAGGACATGGTTGTGTACTCGATCGACGAGGTGTTCATGGACGTGACCGGCTATCTGCAGACCTACGGCCTGACCGCGCGTGAGCTGGCGCGGAAAATCATTCTCGATGTGCTGAACACCACCGGCATCACGGCCACAGCAGGCATCGGCACCAACCTGTTTCTTTGCAAGGTGGCGATGGATATTGTCGCTAAGCACGTTCCCGCCGACCGCGACGGTGTGCGTATCGCCGAGCTGGACGAGCGCAGATTCCGGCACGAGCTGTGGTCACATCAGCCGCTCACCGATTTCTGGCGCGTGGGACGCGGCACCGCGAAAAAGCTCGAGCAGTACGGCATGTGCACCATGGGCGATATCGCGCTGTGCTCGGAGAAAAACGAGGATCTGCTGTATAAGCTGTTCGGCAAAAACGCGGAGCTGCTCATCGACCATGCGTGGGGATGGGAGCCGTGCACGGTCGCGGATATCAAAGCCTACAAGCCGAGCACCAACAGCATCAGCACCGGGCAGGTGCTTGCGTGTCCGTATACAGCGGACAAGGCACGTCTGGTTGTCCGCGAAATGGCGGATCAGCTGGTACTCGATCTGGTGAGCAAGGGCTTTGTCACCGACCGGCTTGTGCTGACCGTCGGGTACGATATTGATAACCTGAACGATCCGGCACGGCGGATTAACTACCACGGCAAGACCGAGACCGACCGCTACGGGCGCACGCTTCCAAAATCTGCACACGGCACGCAGAGTCTCGGAGAGCTGACCTCGTCTACGCGAAAGCTCATGGACGCAGCGACCACGCTGTTCGACCGCATTATCGACCCGAATCTGCTCATCCGGCGCATGTATCTGGTGGCAGATCACATCTTTCCGGAATCTGACGCACCCCAGCCGGCTCGGTGTGAGCAGCTTGACCTGTTTACCGACTATGCTGCCGAGCAGGAACGCCGGAGGGCAGAGCAGGCCGCACTCGAGCGGGAACGAAAGCTGCAGCAGGCGGCGCTTGCCATCAAGAGCAAATACGGCAAAAACGCGCTGCTCAAGGGCATGAACCTTGAGGAAGGTGCGACTGCCATCGAGCGAAACGGAAAAATCGGCGGGCATAACGCATAATCGGAAAAACATGCTAAGGCAATGTAAATGCATTGCCTCAGTCTGTCGAAAAAGTCAATCTATCGTTTTTATTTTTCGTGCGGCAGCACGCATAAAATAGAATTTGCATAGCAAATTCATAATTCCCGGGGGCGTGTACCTCGGGAATTATACAAGGGACGAAAAATTGTGCCCGTAGGGCGCGGCTTTTCGTCAAGATTCGATTGAAAGCGTGGTTTCAATCGAGAGGCTGCTCGAAAAACGGAGTTTTTCGACAGCCTCAGGCAATGTAAATGAATTGCCTGATTCTGCCTCTCCACTGACGTTCTATGTCGAAAATTCGACATTTCAGGCAGTCACCCTTGTATATGGCAATCAAAGGAAATATAATATATTCACAATAATATGGGAAATATATCTTTTCTGGAAGGATTGCGAAGCCGCAAGGCAGCTGCATACGGAGAAGCTAATGAAAATTATCTGCGAAAAAGGCTATCACGCCGGAAATGTCCTGCGTCTGGTAGCGGAATATTTGGAAAAACGATATCCGGATGATATGATTCTGGATGAAAATATGGAAAGCACGCTTTCACTCAAGAACGGTGAGAACGGTCAGCCCATCGTGCTCGGTGAGAAGGAGCTGCAGCTGTCGCATCACACAGCCGACCATTCTGAGGACTACTATAATCATGATGTGCTGACCCATTTGTACACGCGCTGCAAGTACGAGCACGACCTCAAGGTCTTTCAGCTGGCGAATTATGCGCGGCTGACCTGCATTTACATGGATGCCGTCGGTCTGCATGAGATCAACAACCACTTGGGACATGAGGCCGGAGACCGCATGCTGCGCTCGATTGCGGACGGGATTCGAAAGTATTTCCCGGATGACTGCGCGTATCGTATCGGCGGTGACGAGTTTGTCCTGCTGTGTCCGGCGCGTCAGCCGGAGGAGCTTGCAGAAAGCCTTGCGGCGTTCTGTCACACAATCCGAGAGATGGGGGATGAGGTCTCGGTCGGCGTGTCTGAGAGCACGGACAGGCAGACGCTGAACGAGACGGCCAATCGGGCTGAAACGGCCATGCGGCATGATAAGATGGAGCAGCTGCTCATCAAAAAGCAGGATGTCACCCGTTTGCTGCAGGCGATCGCACCGCTTTACAGGGGAGTGTACATGGTCAATACCCAGCAGGATACCTGTCGGTATATCTATGTTCCGTCATATTTTAAGACCATGCTGGAGAATAATCATCATGCGTTTATGTCTTCCGTGCGTGAGTACTGCCGCGAACTGGTTCATCCGGAGTATCATGACGAATTTGCAAAGCTGCTGGATTACAGCTATATAGAGGAGCAGATTGCGGCGCATGGTTCGCTGAAGATGACCTATCAGATACGGGACGGCAGCCGGGTACATCTCAAAATCACCATGGCCGACCGGAGTTCCGCAGACGCACATGAGCTGCTGTGGATTTTTCTGGACGAAACGCAGTAGAAGAAAGCAGGTGAAGCATGTCCGCAATCGATAATCGAAAATACGCCGGGATTATGAATCTGCCGCATCATGTCTCCCCAACCCGTCCGCAGATGCCCATGAGCGACCGTGCGGCACAGTTTTCGCCGTTTGCGGCGCTGACCGGATATGCCGGTGTTATCCGTGAGACAGCGCGGCTGACCGACCGTAAAATCGAGCTGGATGAGACCATGCTGACCGCGCTCAACGAGCGGTATCAGCTGCTGCTTTCCGTGCTTGATGCAGAACCCGAGGTGGAGATCACCTATTTTGTGCCGGATGAATGCAAATCCGGCGGTGCATACCGCACAGTTTCCGGTGTGGTCAAAAAGGCGGATGAATTCGCGCGGCGGCTGACCCTGACAGACGGCACGGTGATTCCGATGGAGGATATGCTGATGCTGGACGGGGCAATATTTGGACAGAATGAATAAGAAAATCCACGCTCCTCACAAAGAAGCGCGTGGATTTTTGTATAGTTAGCGCAAGGAATCGAGTTCTTCCTGCAGATACCGGAAGAACAGGCCTGCGTGGTATCCATCTGCTACCGCATGTGCGATGGTGATATTGACCGGCATATTGATCTTGCCGCCGCATTTTTCGTATCTGCCCATGACAACGATGGGAAAGTACGCCGGCTGTCCGTCCGCGACGCGGCTGCCGCAGCCGGTAAACGCCGTCCACGGCGTACAGGATACGCAGTAGAAATTCGCAGGCTGGTTCGGCTTGGTCTTGATGCCCTTGACATCCTTGTAGGTCTGCATATCTGCGGTAATGGCGTTGTAAAACGTGGGGAAATCCTCGGAAAAGTCCGTCCAGCAGTCGGAAAACGTGCAGTCATCCGGATGAAAGAATGTGAAATTCGGCACGATTTTATCCCAGACACATAGTTCGCCGTCCGCGTTTTTGAACATGCGGAAGTTCTCGATGCGGCCCAGCGCCTTGGTGACGCAGTAAATCGCCGCTGCGTAGAATTTACAGCCGTGTGCATGACAGAAACGGAGCAGGTTTTGCACATCCACCGGCGCCGTCATATTGAATTCAACCTTGAGAGCCTCGGTATAGTAGCGGTAGTGCTCACGGCGAGGCCAGCTTTCCAGATCGACTTTTTTGAAGGCTTGCATAGCGTTCCATCCTTTCCGAATCCTGCAGGTATACGCCCTGACTTTTTGGCATTTGCAAAGCAAACGCTATTCATGCGCACTAACGCGCGAAATTCAAAATATTGATGATACGACTTGTTCAATAATCTTGCTGCTGTCAAATCTGCTGCTCAGCAGCGAACTGTGCCGCGCCTGCGGCAGCTTCCTCACGGCCATCGGACAGCGTGAGCGGACAGCCGAAGGCTGTCTCAAAGCGCTGCTGCAGATACCGGTTCTGCCGCAGACCGTTGCCCGAGCCGATCAGCCTTTTCGGCGTACCGCCGGCCTGCCGGTATGCGGTGTACATGCGGTGCAGCTCGTCGGCCATACCGTCCATCACGCCGTAAATCAGGTGTAAAGGCGTGAAATTATGCGTTGTAAGACCGGAAATACTGCCGGTCAGGCTGCTGTCCGCGCGCGTGCCTTCAAACAGGGTGCAGACGGCAGGCACATCATCCGGACGCGGATTTTCATTTAGCAGACGCGTCATTGCGTTATAGCAGCTATGAACTTCCGTGCCGAGCATGGACGCGGTGGAGCGGAAAAACTGCTCGAGCAGCGCATAAGCACGTCCGCCGCACAGCGAAGCACCGGCCAGAAGATAGCCACCGCCCGGCATGGGACGGGTCTCTAAGCCGTCTGCCTGCAGATAGTGCGGCGTGAACACGGAAAACTGACTGCCGGTGCCGACATTCACAAGCATTTCGGCGGTTTTGTCGCGCACCGAGCGCAGAAAGCTGGCTTGATTGTCACCGATGGCGGCACAGACAGCCGCATTTTGGAAGTGCCCGATTACCGGTTCAGCAGCAAGCTGCGGGACAAGGTTCGGGTCGATACCGGCTTTTTGCAGAGCGTTTTGGTCGAAAGCACGGCGTTCTGCGTCGAAAAAGCCGATGCTTGCGGCGTTGCTGGCATCCATGCGCGGCGCAGCCAATCCGCACAGCCGCATGGCAAGGTAGTCACCGATGGTGCAGCAGGTGACGGCGGCGGGCGGCACAAGTCCGGCGGCAAGGTTGTACGCGTGCGTTGCCAGACCGAAACCGACTGCGGCAAGGCATCCGGTCTCGCGCGTGAGATACTGCACCCAGCTTTCGGTTTTGCTGTGCGGTAGGCTGCCGCGTGCGTCCTGCCAGGTGTACAGCGGACTGACGGCATTGCCGTCCGCGTCCACATACAGAATGCCGTGCATTTGCCCGGTCACGCCAATGGAATGAATATCCGGATAGCGTTCAAACAGCATTTGCACGACAGAAAGTGCGGTTTGCATGATCTTTTCCACGTCCTGCTCGCGTGCGCACGCCAGTGCAGACGGAATAAAGGCACCGTTTGCCTGCGTTTCGCTGGCGAGAAACTGCCCGTCCTCGAGCACAGCCGCGCTGATCGTTGTGGTGCCGATGTCAATGCCTAATGTTTTCATGCTGGGTCCCTCGGTTCGCCTGATGGTTCTGTCAGCAGTATAGCACAGCGGAGCGTGTATGAAAAGAAATTGCGCACAAATTTGTCCACAAGTTTGTGGATAATTTACCGACTTGAAAAACGAGTTGCACATGCTATAATAAAGTCGCAAAACAGAGAAAAGGGGAGCGAACAACATGGACCGAAATTTTCTCAAGCAGAGCATTCGGCGTGAGCTGGACTATTACAAGGACGGCCTGTTTAACGAGGATGAGGATGAATACTGGGAGCGTGCATGGGCGGCGCCGGACGATGACGACAGCATGGCGGAAAACGGCTTTCTCAATGTAGCGATGGCGCATCTGCAGGGCGATGAATGCGACGAAATCGTGCTGCTCGGCACGGAATACGGCTATCATGAGCCGGATTACGACAGCTATATCGACATCGGACACGCCTTTGTCAACGATATGGGTACCGGTTTCCTGCAGACCGAGGGCACCGAGGATGACTGGGAACAGCTGGTTGACGATATTGCGGAAATTCTGGATGGAAAGGCAGAGTAGCCTTCCACTGAGTTATCCACATTGCTGTGGATAAAATAAAAACGCTCGAGTAATCTCGAGCGTTTTTCATCGTCGCGCCTTAAACCTTAATTATTATTGCAGAGGTGTTTGCAGGGGTGCTGTTTTACAGCACCTGCGACATCAAAATCGCGCAGATCATAATCGGAATATTAAACGCGATAAACGTTGGGATACAGGTATCGCGGATATGGTCGTGCTGACCGTCGGCGTTGAGACCGGAGGTTGGGCCGAGCGTAGTATCGGACGCGGGCGAGCCTGCATCACCGAGGGCAGCGGCGGCTGAGATGAGCAGAATAGTAGCCGGAGTGGAGAACCCAAGCGAGCTGCACATCGGCACGAACAGCACAGCGAGCACGGGCACAGTGCCGAACGAGGTGCCGATGCCCATCGTCACCAGCAGGCCGATGAGTGTAATGACAATCGCAGCGACAACCTTGCTGCCGCCTACGGCGGAAATACCGGCGTTTACGAGCGCGTCAATGCCGCCGGTGGCCTTGATGACCGAGGCGTAGCCGCCTGCCACCAGCATAATGATGGCAATCTGACCCATCAGACGGACACCGCCCTCGATCTGCTCGTCAATGTCACTCCATTTGATAGCGCGGAACACGATGATGATGATCAGGCCGCACAGCGCGGAAAGCGCCAGATCCTGACTGATAACCTGCACGACTGCGACAACAATCGCGGCGGCAAGCATGACATAATGGCGATACTCGAGCTTTTCCGAAATTACCTCGGCAGCGGAGGTGTCTGCTTCAATGTCGTGGTAGTCACGCGGCTTGCGGTACAGGACAAACACGGCGATGAACAGACCGATCAGCATGGCAACGCCAATGCTCCAGTTGGCGGCGGTAACGTCCTTGACCGTTACAGAAAGACCGTTTTCACTCAGATTATCCGCGATAACGCGCTGAAAAATCAATCCGAAACCAAACGGAATGGTGATATACGGCGCTTTATGGCCGAACGCCAGCGCACACGCAACGGCACGCCGGTCAAGCCGCATACGGTTCATCATGCCGAGCAGCGGCGGCACGAGAATCGGGATATACGCGATATGCACCGGAATGAGGTTCTGCGACAGGCAGGCAACGAGCGTCAGCACACCGATGAGCGCCAGCTTGTGTCCGCCGAGCAGGCGCGACAGCTTTTTCGACAGAATATCGGCCAGACCGGTCGTGGCGATGCAGGTGGCAAACGTGCCGAGCAGGATGTACGCCAGCGCAGTTGTAGCGTTGCTGGCAAAGCCGCCGGTCAGCAGCTGCATGACGGTCTGCGTACCCTCGGGCGCGTTCAGCAGCGGGATACCGCCGGCCACGCCGCCGATGATGCACGCGATGAGCATGGACAGCAGCACATTCAAACCGGTCAGGCACAGAACACAGAGCACCAGTACGGATATCGTGACTGGGTTTGTGAGCAGGCTGAAAAGAATAGACATGTATCATTCTCCTTAGAAACAAAAACCGCATGCAGCGGGACTTGCACACGGTAAAGTATTGAAGTTTTTCTTATTGTAGCAGAAAAAAGCCAAACCGTCAAGAAATGTTTCTTATCGAAAGAAGTTATTGGAGAAGCAAACGGCACCTGCGGGGAACAGGTGCCGAAAAAGGATACTATATAAATAGATATACCGGAAATCACTGGCGGCGCTTAAAATCCAGATAGCCCTGCAGGATAAGCGTTGCCGCGACTGCATCGACGTTCTGGCGGTGCTTTTTTTCCTTTTTGCCGCTGCGGTGCAGGATTTCGTGTGCGGCGACCGTCGTGCGGCGCTCGTCCCACAGCACAACGTGCAGTCCGGTGCGCTCTTCCAGCTCCTTCGCCAGAGTCTCGCACTTCTCGGCACGAGGGCCAACTGTGCCGTCCATGTTCTTCGGGTGGCCGAGGACGATCTCCTCAATCTTGTTTTCCTGAATGAACGCCGCCAGCTTGTCCACCAGCTTGGCGTAATTCCACTCGTGGATCACGCTTGGCGAGCCGGCCAGAAAGCCGGAAGGATCGGAGATCGAAAGGCCGGTGCGGGCGTCTCCGTAATCAATGCCCAAAATACGCATAGTCATACTCCTGTTTCTTGGGCAGTTTTTCAAATCGGTGTTTTCTGCCCGTGTGATTACCCTGAGTATACCATAAAAAACGAAAATAATCAGCACTTTTTCAGAAAAAATGCTTGACCGCAAATCCCTCACATGCTATACTAAAAACACCTATGCAGGTTCTTTTTTTGCGCCTATTTTTCGTGTGTCTGAAAAGTTGACGTCGGAACGCTGACAGAGGGAGGCAATTAGCTTCAAGCCGTGTCACAGGGATACGGAAACGAAGCGAGATATTAAAAGGAGGTGCCGTTATCTATGCGCGTAAAGATCACGCTGGCCTGCACCGAGTGCAAGCAGAGAAACTATGACACAATGAAGAACAAGAAGAATGATCCGGATCGTCTGGAAATGAACAAGTACTGCCGTTTCTGCCGGAAGCACACGCTTCACCGCGAAACGAAGTAAGGGAAAGGAAGTAGCTTAATGGCTGAAGAAACCAAAGCGAAAAAGCCCGGTCTCTTTGCTCGTATCGGCAAGTGGTTCCGCGAATTGAAGAGCGAATGCCGTAAGATCGTCTGGCCCACCCGTGAGCAGACGACGAACAACACGCTGGTCGTTATCGCCTGCGTAGTCATCATCGGTATTTTCATCTGGGTGCTTGACATCGTATTCGGTCTTGGTGTCCAGACGCTGCTTAAACATTTCGCCGCCTAACTTAAAAGGAGGCAACAATGTCAGACGCTGCAAAATGGTACGTTGTTCATACGTACTCCGGCTACGAAAACAAGGTAGCCTCTTCGATCGAAAAAGCGGTCGAAAACCGCAAGCTGCATGACCTGATCCAAGCCGTCAACATCCCGACCGAGAAGGTCGTTGAGGTGAAGGACGGCAAAAGCCGCGAGGTAGAGCGTAAGCTGTACCCGGGCTACGTGCTCGTTAAGATGATCATGACCGATGAAACCTGGTATCTGGTCCGCAATACGCGCGGCTGCACCGGTTTTCTGGGTCAGGACAAGTCCGGCGGCTCCAAGCCGATTCCGCTGACTGAGGAAGAAATCATCGCAATGGGCGTGGAAAAGCGCGAGATCGAGGTAAACTACGCCGCAGGCGACAGTGTTCGCGTTATCGACGGCGCGCTGGCAGGCTTTATCGGCGTTGTATCGTCGGTTGAGCCGGATAAGAACAAGGTAAACGTAACCGTTTCCATGTTCGGCCGCGAAACCCCTGTCGAGCTTGAGCTCGATCAGGTTGAAACTCTCGACGAGTGACAATGAGCGGAAGATAGATTTCCGCATTTACGGCAAGTGGGAGAGTTCCGTGCCAATTAGGAACTCGCCAGCCACCACATTTTTTGAAGGAGGAACCTTTCAACATGGCACAGAAAGTAGTAGGTTATATTAAGCTCCAGATTCCCGCAGGCAAGGCAACCCCGGCTCCCCCGGTAGGTCCGGCTCTCGGCCAGCACGGTGTAAACATCATGTCTTTCACCAAGGAATTCAACGAGCGCACCAAGAACGATGCCGGCATGATCATTCCGGTTATCATTACGGTTTATGCTGACCGTTCGTTCAGCTTCGTTACCAAGACGCCTCCGGCGCCGGTTCTGATCAAGAAGGCTTGCGGCATCGAGTCCGGTTCTGCTGTACCGAACAAGACCAAGGTTGCAAAGCTGTCCAAGGCTGACTGCCAGAAGATCGCAGAGACCAAGATGCCCGACCTGAACGCTGCTTCCCTGGAAGCTGCTATGAGCATGATCGCGGGTACCGCCCGTTCGATGGGTATCACCGTCGAGGAGTAATCTCCGGTTTTTATTTGTTGTACGAAGCTGCGGCTATCTGCCGCATACAGTGGGAGGGTTATTCAAGTTCCCGCTTAACCACTTAAGGAGGATTTATTGTGCATAAAGGTAAAAAGTATGTAGACAGCGCAAAGACGATCGACCGCACCAAGCAGTACGATCCGGCTGAAGCGCTTTCCACCGTTGTTTCCACCGCGAAGGCTAAGTTCGATGAGACCATCGAGCTGCACGTAAAGCTGGGCGTTGACTCCCGTCACGCTGACCAGCAGGTTCGCGGCGCTATCGTTCTGCCCCACGGCACCGGCAAGCAGGTTCGCGTTGCTGTATTCGCTAAGGGCGCAAAGGCTGACGAGGCTCTGGCTGCAGGCGCAGACATCGTTGGTGCAGAGGACCTGATGGAGCGCATCCAGAAGGAGAACTTCTTTGAGTTCGACGTAGTTATCGCTACCCCGGACATGATGGGCGTTGTAGGCCGTCTGGGCCGCGTGCTTGGTCCTAAGGGCCTGATGCCGAACCCGAAGGCTGGTACCGTATCTATGGACGTTACCAAGGCTGTTCAGGAGTCCAAGGCTGGTAAGATCGAGTACCGTCTCGACAAGACCAACATCATCCACTGCCCGATCGGCAAGGCTTCCTTCGGCGCTGAGAAGCTGCAGGATAACTTCGACGCTCTGATGGGTGCTATCATCAAGGCTAAGCCGGCTGCTGCAAAGGGTCAGTACGTTCGTTCCTGCGTTGTTGCTTCTACCATGGGCCCCGGCATCAAGGTAAGCACCGCAAAGATGATCGGCTAATTCAATAGCATTTTACTCGGCGGTTTTCCGCTGAGCGTCAGAAAGACAGACCGATGATTTCGATTGTTGGTCTGTCTTTTTGTAAAATAGCGTAGATTTTTACTGCACCAGACAGCGTGTGCCGAACAATACGAAAACTCTCTCGATTTCAGAAAAATAGTAAGAAAGGCAGGTTAATTATGCCCGGTTTAGTCTTAGAAGGCGGAACCTTCCGCCCGGTATTCTCCTGCGGCGTGATGGACGCGCTGCTCGACAACGGCATCATGTTCGATTACGTCATCGGCGTGTCCGCCGGCATCACCTATGCGGCGTCGTATCTCTCACGGCAGCGTGAGCGCAACATTAACATACTGCGGCAGTATCGTGGCGACAAGCGCTATTTCGGCGCGCGCAACCTGCTGCACGACCACTCCATTTTCGGTACGGATTTCGTGTTCGATACTATCCCGAACCAGCTCATGCCGTTTGACTGGGACACATTTCATAAATATCAGGGAAAATATCTGGTCGGTGTCACCAATGCAAAGACAGGCAAAGCCGAATACCTCGACGGCATGCGCATGGACCGTCCATGCACGATGCTGCGAGCGACCTGCGCCATCCCGATCTACTTCCCACCGGTGCAGATGGACGGCGAGACGTATTACGACGGCGGTCTGGCCGACCCGATCCCGATTCTGCGCAGCCTGCACGACGGCAACGAGCGCAATCTGATCGTGCTCACGCAGCCGGAAAGCTACCGCAAGACGCTGACGCGTGGCGTGGAGCTGACCGCAAAGTGGCTGAAACGCAAATATCCAGCAATGCCCAAGGTGCTGCTTGAGCGTGCCAAGCACTACAACGAGACAGTTTGCTTCTGTCACCGCCTTGCGGAGAACAAACCGCAGGATACCGTACTCCTTCAGCCGGAAAAATCGCTGAACAGCTTTGAAAAAGACGTGAAAAAGCTGGAATGGGGCTATGAAATGGGGTATAATATGACGTGTGCCCGTATGGAAGAGATCCAAGCTCTGTTCCGATGACGGGTTTTGGTAAAAGAGAAATATTTTAGGGGGAATGAAAAAACGATGCAAAGCAACAGAATCATTCAGGTGGAGGAAAAGGTGCCGCCGCGCCTGCTCGTGCCGCTGTCCATCCAGCATATGTTTGCGATGTTCGGCGCGTCCGTGCTCGTGCCGTTCATCTTCAAGATGAACCCGGCGATCGTGCTGTTCATGAACGGTATCGGCACGCTGCTGTTCATCCTCATCACCAAGGGCAAGGCGCCCGCATACCTCGGCTCGTCGTTCGCGTTTATCGCTCCGGCGACCATCGTTATCAAGAACTGGGGTTATCAGTATGCGCTCGGAGGTTTTGTTGTCGTAGGTGCGTGCGGCTGTGTGCTCGCGTTCATTATCTATAAGTGCGGCACGGACTGGATCAATGTCGTTCTGCCGCCCGCAGCCATGGGCCCGGTCGTTGCGCTGATCGGCCTTGAGCTGGCAGGCTCGGCGGCTGAAACCGGCTGTATTATCGGTAGTGGCGTAACGAGAGGCACGGTCATCACGTTCCTCGTAACGCTGGCCGTTGCGGTATTCGGCAGCGTGCTGTTCCGCGGCTTCTTCTCGACTATCCCGATTTTGATCGCCATTATCTGCGGCTATATCGCGGGCGTGCTCACCGGTGTTATCAAAACCCAGACCATCATTGATGCGCTGCACACCAGCTTTATCTCCATCCCGAACTTCCAGACCCCGAAGTTTGACATCAACGCCATCCTTATCATTCTTCCGGTCATTCTGGTTATCGCAAACGAGCATATCGGCCATCAGCTCGTCACCGGCAAGGTCATCGGCCGTGACCTGCTGAAAGATCCCGGTCTGCACCGTTCGCTATTCGCGGATAACTTCTCGACCATGATCTCCGGCTTTATCGGCTCGGTGCCGACCACCACCTACGGCGAGAACATCGGCGTTATGGCTATCACCAAGGTGTACTCCGTACGCGTGATCGGCGGCGCGGCTGTGCTGAGCATTATCTGCTCGTTTGTCGGCCCGCTGGCAGCCCTTATCCAGACGATTCCGGGTCCGGTCATCGGCGGTATCTCGTTCCTGCTGTACGGCATGATCGGCACCTCCGGTCTGCGTATTCTGGTTGACAACCATGTGGATTACAGCAAGAACCGCAATATGATCCTGACCTCGGTTATCTTTGTTACCGGCCTGTCCGGCGTTACGCTGGCGCTGGGCGATGTATCGCTCTCCGGTATGACCCTCGCCGCTATCGTCGGTATGATCATGAGCCTTGTGTTCTATGCGTTCGATAAGTTCCATCTGTCGAATGATGCGTAAGTGAATATGGAAAAAGCGTCTGCGTGAGCAGACGCTTTTTTATTATGAAAATCATGAAATAGGTGTGGAATCGGACGGATCAGCTTGTGAAATCGCTTCCAGATGGAGCAGGGTTTGATTTAACATATTCAGCTGCGCCGGTCCGATCGCTGTCAGAGCGAATGGAAGCGATGGAATAGCGGAGAAACGCTTTTGAATCTTGATATCGGTATCGCAGCCTGCATAGGAAATGCTGAATTTAGTCTCGGTTTCAAAGATATTTTCTAATATACTGGAGGTCTGAAGGCTTTTCCACAGTTCAGATACCGCGGTATGATTAGAAAAGTCTAATTCTATATATGGGTGATAGGGATTCTTGCTTTGAATAACGATTGCTAATTTGTCATAGACCGTTTGCCCGGCGGCATGCTGTTCGGCGGCGTCTTGAGAAATCCCGCCTTTCGTTTTCATTTGCGTATAGGCGTGCTTTGAAGTAATAAGCTGTGCCTGGAGAATATCGGAGTAGGGGAGAGAAAAACACTCAAATGCTTCTAACGGATGGGCATTTGTGCATTGAAGGGCATGTAATTCCGGCAAATCCTTTGTTTTATAATAGAATAATTGCTGATTGGCACTGTCCAGAATAATACCTTGCGAACCGGAAAAATTGATACGGCATCGATCAATAACAGCATGGGAGGGGCATGTAATTTCTACGCTCCAGTCACATTTGCTGCCCTGTGTCTGCAAATGCTGGTATAAGGCGGTATAAGCTGCTTCTAACCATTTAGGTAAGTCTCGATTAAACAGATGTACAACATCCTGTCGTGCCTCGTCATGAAGCCACTTGTTGGATAGTATGGAACGAAGGGCAGCATAGATTCCCCGGAGTATGAGAGCTATGATCAGACATACTAAGAGCGTTAGTAAGATTACCATGTACAGTCCTCCTATTATCTTCTTTAGTATAGCTGGAAGAAATATGTATGTCAATTAAAAATATCATAATGATATCGTAATATCATCGTGATTAGCATACCCTATAATAAGGTGATAGCATGCTGATTATAGGGGAACGAATTAAAATGCTGCGGGAGAGTCACAACATCTCACAGGCCGCGCTGGCAAAGCGGCTGGGCATCACACGGTCGAGCGTAAATGCGTGGGAATTGGGCCTGAATGTACCGAGTACGCAGTATATTATCGAATTATCCGAGATTTTCAAGGTATCGACAGACTATCTGCTGTGTGTTGCAAAAACGCAGACGCTGGATTTAACAGGTCTGGACGAGGAGGATATCGCCGTTCTGTATGCGCTGGCGACCCATCTGCGCAGAAAGAACCGCGAAATGAAATTATAAAAATAATTTGAAAAGTGTCTGCTCATGCAGATGCTTTTTATTATCCCATTGTTGAAAACCGGAAATCCGTACTATATAATTGTAAATATTCTGACAGATAACGGAGAAAACACAATGCAGAACGAAAAAACATCCGTTTTGGTGCTCGCACAGTGCGATTGGACCATACGTGAGACGTTAAATACCCGATTCGGCACGCGGTGCGCGTTCACGTTCGCAGAGAACGGCGAACACCCGACCGCAGAGCGGCTTCGCGCGGCTGCGGTTATTTTCGGCGAACCGAGTGAAGCCCAGCTGGCGCAGACCGAAAACCTGCGTCTGCTGCAGCTGACCTGGGCGGGCGCGGACAAGTACACGCGCATGGAAAACCTGCCGCAGAGCGTGGTGCTGGCGAACGCGTCCGGTGCGTTCGGCACGATCATCGCGGAGTACGCGATTGGCAGTCTGGTGGCGCTGTACCGCTCGTTTGGACGGTACTGGAGCAATAAACAGGCGCATATCTGGCAAAAATACGACCATACGGAGACGATTTCCGGCAAGACCGCACTTGTACTCGGCATGGGCGACATCGGCGCGAATGTGGCCCGCCGATTGAAAGTCTTCGGCGCAGCTGTGCTTGGCGTGAAGCGCACAGCGGTTTCGGCTGTACCGGCAGACTTCGACGAAGCGCATACACTCGATGCGTTAGACGCGCTGCTCCCGCGGGCGGACATCGTCATTGGCTGCCTTCCGAACACGCGTGAGACCGCGGGTCTGCTGACGGCCGAGCGTCTGCACGCGATGAAAGCAGGCGCGGTGCTGGTCAATGTCGGACGCGGCAGTCTGGCAGGGACGGACGATCTGGTGTCGGCCCTGCAGGACGGTCACCTTGGCGGCGCCGCACTCGATGTGTTCGAGACCGAACCGCTTCCGGTGGACTGCCCGCTGTGGGACATGGAGAACGTGCTGCTCACGCCGCATATCGCAGGCCCGAGCTTCGGCGGCAACGCGGACGTGCAGAACACGATCTGGCATATCTGCATGGACAATCTGGAGCGGTATTTGACCGGAAACCCGCTGAAAAATGTCGTAAACCGATCGGAGGGATACTGATACGCGTTTCCCGCAGGTATAGCAACAGAGAGAAAACGAGCCGAAAGCCATGCTGTCGGCTCGTTTTTGGTGCTCAGCAGTTTTTGAAAAACCAGATGATAAAATTGATAACCTCTATGCCGAGGAAAATCAGGGCAACCACGCAGATGACAGCCGTTACCGTCATAAACTGGATGGACGGTTCGCCCAGGCTTTCAATAATCACGCAGGTCAGCGCAATAAACCAGCTGATCATGCACGCCGTATGCAGCGGATGCTGCAGGATCCACTTGCTGATCTGACCGGATTCGTCGGATTTCGGTGCAGGCTCGGTTGTTTTCTGCTCCGCGGAGACAGGCCGGCGGCCGCCGGACGCATTCGGTGCATTGCGCGCCGCTTCCTGCATGCCCTGCCGGTAGTGCACATAGCCGTCAAGTCCCTTGCCGTAGAAGCCGTAATCGTCGTTTTTCATATGCCATGCCTCCCTTTCATGCTTTGAGTATCGCATATCGGGTGTCCGATAAAACGGACTCAGAAGCGGTTGAACACAAATGTTCCAAATTACTGCGTTTACCATAGCATAACCGGGCGCAAAATACAAGCGGCGGTGGTAAAAATGTATAAATGCTGGCAATTTTAATTGTGCAAAAGCAATGAAAAAGTTGTAATTATGTCAAAACGACACAAAATCGACAAAGTTTTGTGATAAATGGCATTGCAAAAAATGTAAAACGGTGGTATGATGTAGGCAATAAAGCGGCACAAGGGTACCCTTGTGTCTGAGGTGCTCGCCCTCAGACACAAAACCTTCCTAAGTACAAATTTTGCGAAGGAAAGGCGAAACGGCACCGCTTTTGCCGGAAAAAATAATTTTGAGGAGGATAAACATGAAAAGAAGATTGTTATCGGCTTTTCTCGCTGTGATGATGGTGCTGACCATGGCGCCGGTGGCATTTGCGGCGGATGAAGGCGGAACAACGGGTGTTGCTAAGATTGGCGATGTAGAATACCCGACTTTGCAGGCTGCTGTTGATGCAGCTAATAATGGCGATACGATTGTTTTGAAGAAATCCATTTCGGCAACTGAGATTGGCGAAAAAAAGCAACTTCAGTTTGTAAAAGCAGATATGAACGTAACGCTGGATTTGAATCAGAACACTATAACTGCTGAGGCGGGGGAAGCAATTGCTATTAATGCTGCTAATATTACTCTGACCGTAAAAAACGGTACGATTGAGAATTTTGCAGAAGGCAATTACAGCGATGGCGTATATGCATACAAAGAAAGCAATAATTTGACATTAACATTTGAGAGTATTGTGTTGAAATCTCGTACGCAAGGCTTAGCAGTACAAGGTCTGACATCGAATTCTAATGTAAATATTGTAAACTCTAAGATTACAAGTGCGGAAGAACTAGGCATTTATTATCCGCCGAAATCGGGTACTTTAACTATTAGTGATAGTGAAATCACTGGTGTAACAGGTATTGTAGTTAAAGGCAGTAATCTGGTAGTAAAGGGCGAAAAAACAATTATTTCTGGTACTGGACCGAATGTTGATCCGGAAACATATTATACTGGTGCAACTGATGGCAGCAGTACTCTGACGGAAACTGGTGACGCTCTTTATATTGAAAGCGGTTATAATGATCGTGATATTTCGGTATCCATTTCGGGCGGACATCTTAACAGTAAAAGTGCAAAAGCGGTTCGTATGTTCGTAAAGAATGGTGAAAACACTTCAGCTAAGAGAGAGATTTCCGTGACTGGCGGTACGTTCTCCTCTGATGTTTCCGCATATGTTGCAGAGGGTTACGTTCAGAACGAGAACGGCACTGTTGAGCAACTGGGTGAAACCAATGCAGTAGCTAAGGTTGGTAATACCTATTATAAGACACTGGCTGACGCTGTTGCAGCAGCACAGAGCGGCGAAACCGTTAAGCTGCTCAAGAATGTGACATCTGCTAATATACTGAAAATCAATCAGAGTATCACCCTTGATTTAGGTGACTATACATTTGAACTCACGGGTTCGGGTAATACTGCACGAGCTATCTACATCAATGATGGCGCTAATGTTACCATTAAGGCAAACGAAAAAGGCGGTGTAAAAGCTGCTACTATTGCGCTTCAAGTCAATGCAGGCGGTAAGCTGACGATCGAAAGTGGCACCTATACAGGTATGTATGCGTTGGCGCTGTTTTCCTCGGATACAAAACCAGCTGAGGCTATCCTTAATAACGGCGTATTCAACGGTTATATTTATACGAATGGCACAGGTCATGATGACCATATTACATTCAATGGCGGCACTTATAACGAACAGGTATACTTAGCGTCGGGCGATAAGTCTACCTATACAATCTCGAATGGTACGTTTAAAAACAGCTTGGAAATTGACGCAGGACGGCTGGATATTTCCGGTGGTACCTTTACCGCAAATATAGATACTTCCGGCAATGCAAATCATCCTGTCACGAATAATAATGGTTCCGGTGCTTATGTGGGCACTCTGGTAGTATGCAAGCCGGATGGAAGCAGTGCAACTGGATACATTGGTGATGCTGTTGTTAATATTACCGGTGGTACATTTGAGAATACCTTTGCTAATGGCGAAACGATTGTCGTAGCTGATTTTGGCAAAGAACAGGAAAATGTAGGCGACGCAAAGGTAACAATTAGCGATAATGCGAAGATTAAGGGTGTTGTTAAGGCGTATGCGTCTGAGAATAACACCGGTATGAATTTCTCCATCACCGGCGGCTACTTCACCACCAACCCGACCGACTACGTTGCAAGCGGCTACGTTGCCGGAACCAGTGATGTATCCGGTTACAGCTACAAGGTAGTTGCAAAGACCGAAACCGGCAATGTTGAGGTCAAGCCTGCGGTTGCTGCTCCGGAAGTTAAGGTAGACAAGATTCCGCAGAAAGATCAGGAAACCGTTAAGGCAGCAGCAGCAACTGTTTCCGCACCGACCCTCGGCGCGGCTGCTGTTGATGAAGCACAGAAGATCGACAAAAGCAAGGCGGATGAACTGGTTGCAAAGGCAAACAAGGTAACCGGCGACAAGAAGCTGTACGTTCAGTCTGCTTTGAAGGTTGAGCCGACCGCGTATGACGAGACAACCAAGACGCTGGCGCTGGAGATCACTCCGCAGTACCGCGTGGTAGCGTCCACCGCAGATACGGCAGACAAGATTAAACTGGACGGCGATACCAAGAATGCACAGGTCGTTCAGGACTATCAGACGATGAACATCACCAAGGCAACTGTGGTAACTATGGAACTGCCGACTGGCTTTGCAGTTGCTGACGGCGATAAGCTGAGCATTCAGCACACCAAGAATGGCACGGTTGAGTATTACACCGGCACGGTAACGAAGAAAGATGATAAGCTTTATCTGACCTTCACCACCAACGGCTTCAGCCCGTTCGTTATTTCTGTTCCGGCGGCGTCTATCGGTGAAAATGTATACCCGACTCTGCAGGCTGCTGCTGATGCAGCAAAGAGCACTGATGTTATCAGTGTAAAGAGCGGTGCTTCTCACGAGCTGAACTTTACGACTACCAAGTCTGTTAAGGTAAAGAACGACACCGGCGTTGCTATTACCGTTAAGTTTAACGGCACGAACAAGGACGTTGCCAAGGATGCAACGGAGACCTTCTCCTACACCAAGCCGTCCTCCAGTTCCTCCGGCGGCTCCTCCTCCGGCAAGACGACCTACAAGGTAACCACCTCGGCGGTCAACAACGGCGGCGTCAACGCTTCTCCGTCCAACGCGGAAAAGGGCGCTACCATTACCCTTACCCTGTCCCCGGACAAGGGCTACAAGCTGGATAAGCTGACCGTTACCGACGGCTCCGGCAAGTCCGTTTCCACCGTTAAGAAGAGCGACACCGTTTACACCTTCACCATGCCTGCTTCCACCGTTACCGTTGGCGTAAGCTACGCAAAGGCGGACGAAACCCCGTCTAAGACCACGTTTAACGACGTTTCCGCGAACGACTGGTTCGCTTCCGCGGTTGATTATGTAACCGGCAAGGGCATGATGAACGGCACCGCCGACAACACCTTCTCCCCGAAGGCGAACACCACCCGCGGCATGGTCGTTACCGTGCTGTACCGCCTGGAGAACCAGCCGAGCACCTCGGCGGCTTCCTTCACGGATGTGGCTTCCGGCGCGTACTACGCAAATGCGGTTGCCTGGGCGAATGCTAACGGCATCGTTTCCGGCTACGGCAGCGGCAAGTTCGGCCCGAATGACAAGGTTACCCGCGAGCAGTTGGCAGCTATGCTGTACCGTTACGCACAGAACAAGAAGTATGACGTTTCCGGCGCGAAGAGCCTTGACGGCTATACGGACGCGCAGAGCGTAAGCAGCTATGCTGTTCCGGCGCTCCAGTGGGCGAATGCGGCTGGCGTTGTTACCGGCAAGTCCGGCAGCAAGCTGGACCCGAAGGGCTACGCGACCCGCGCGGAAGTAGCGGCAATGCTCATGCGTTTCTGCGAAAACGTGGAAAAGTAAGCGAAAATGCAACAAAAACCGCACAGCTTCGGCTGTGCGGTTTTTTTGCTTGCCAAAGACGCTTTTCTACGGTAAAATGGGAAATAGAGGAGAAGGGGAAAGAGAAAGAAGGAAATTCTATGCCAATCGGAGTAATTGTCAACTGTATCTCGGTGCTGGCCGGCGGCGTGATCGGTTCCGCACTGGGACACGTCCTGCCGAACAGCCTGAAAGAGCACCTGCCGACGCTGTTCGGCATGTGTTCAATCGCTATCGGTATCAATTCCATCATCAAGGCGGTCAGCATGACAGCGGTCGTGCTGGCGATTCTGGTGGGGTTTACCATCGGGCACCTGCTGCACCTTGAGGATTGGGCAAGCCGGTTTTTTCATCGGCTGGTCAAAACCATGCACCTCGGCGGGGATAATATTGATATGGAGTTCTACATCACGGCGGTTGCGCTGTTCTGCTGCTCGGGCTTCGGGTGGTACAGCACGCTGACTGAGGGCATCGCGGGTGATCCGAATCTGCTGTTTGCAAAGTCGGTGCTGGACTTGTTCACTGCAATGATCTTCGCGTCCACGCTCGGCAAGGCCATCTGCGCTATCCCGCTGCCGCAGTGCGTGATTCTCCTGTGCGTGTTTATCGCAGGACGGCTGCTGTCCGGTGTGCTCACACCGGAAATGTTCGCGGATTTGTCCGCGTGCGGCGGCGTGCTGACTATGTCGGCCGGTTTTCGTGTCTCCAAGATCAAATCCGTGCTGCTGGTCGATCTCATGCCCGCGCTGATACTCGTCATGCCGTTCAGCGCACTCTGGACCATGCTGATGGGATAAATTTGAAGCAGACTCTTTTACGGGTCTGCTTTTCTTTTACTTGACAATAGTCCTAAATCATACTATAATGGCGTGGTACGATTTAGGACTATTGAGGTGCATTATGGATTTTCGCAGACAAATGAACGACTTGTGCGCATGTATTTTTCGACAGGATGAGCTGTACGACATCTGGGCGAAGCACAGTGGCATGAAACCCAGTACAGTAACGGTGCTGTATATGTTAGATCAGTTTTCGGAGATGACACAAGGAGGAATCGCGCAGATGTGCCTGCTGCCCAAGCAGACAATTCATACGGTGGTGCAGGAGCTGGAGCAGGCCGGTTATCTGGAAAAGGTGAGCGTATCCGGCCGCAAGGAAAAGCCGCTGCGCCTGACCGAATCCGGCAAACGCTACACAGCGGATAAGCTGGGCGGTCTGTATCGCGCAGAGGAACGCGCCGCCGCTGCCATGGGCACTGAGCAGTTCGCCATGATGGTGGAAATGACCCGAAAATTTACCGATTCTTTTGAAAAGGAGATTCGCAATGGAGCAGAATAACGCGCTTGCGCGCAAATTCAACGCCGCATCGCTGCTCCGATTCGCACTGCCGAACATTGCAATGATGATGCTGTTGTCGATGTACACCATCGTGGACGGCATGTTTATTTCGCGGTTTGCCGGCACAACTGCGCTTTCCGCAATCAATATGTCGTATCCGCTCAACTGCCTGCAGATGGCTACCGGCATTATGCTCGGCACGGGCGGCAGCGCTATTATCGCCCGCCGGCAGGGGGAGGGACGCACAGACGAGGCGCGCCGCAACTTCACCATGCTGATTGCAGTTGCGCTGGGTATCGGCCTGATTTTCGCCGTGTTTGGCAATCTGTTTCTGAACCCCATCCTGCGTCTGCTTGGCACGAGTGAGCTGCAGTGGGCAGACTGCCGTATTTACACACGCATTCAGCTGGTGTTTGCACCCATGCTGTTTCTGCAGACTGCCTTCCAGACATTGTTCGTCACCGCAGGCAAGCCGGGCTTGGGTCTGCTGACCTCGGTGGGCGGCGGCATTACAAACGTGGTGCTTGACTGGCTGTTCATGGGCCCGATGAACATGGGCGTTGCCGGTGCGGCGATTGCCACCTGCCTCGGCTATTGCGTGCCGTCCATCGTTGGTTTGGTGTATTTCACTAAAAACCGCACCGGAAGCTTGTACTTTGTGCCCTTCAAATTCGACGGACAGACTCTGCTTGCCGCGTGCGGCAATGGCTCGTCCGAGATGGTCAGCAACATTGCGAACGCCATCACCACATTCGTGTTCAATACGCTGTTCATGCGCTACCGCGGCGAGGACGGCGTAGCCGCCATCACGATTGCAATGTACTTCCAGTTTGTGTTTACGGCGGTGTATTTCGGCTTTTCGATGGGCGTTGCACCGGTTATCAGCTATAAATTCGGCGAGAAAAATATCCCGCAGCTGAGGCATATCTTCCGCATCTGCATAACGTTCGTGCTGGCGTGCTCGCTCGGCACATATTTGCTCTCGTGGCTGACGCTCGAGCCGGCGCTGACCCTGTTTACGCCGCGCGGCAGCAGTGTGTATGGGATTGCCATGCACGGCTTTCCGATTTATGCGGTCAGCTTCCTGCTCATGGGCACGAGTATTTTCGCGTCCTCGCTGTTTACCGCGCTCTCGGATGGTCTCGTGTCTGCGATCATCTCGTTTTCGCGCACGCTTGTGTTCCTCGTGGCGATGCTGCTGCTCCTGCCGCTGATTTTGCAGGAAACCGGCATCTGGCTGGCTGTTCCGGTAGCAGAGGCGCTCGGCGTGATGGTTTCGGTGTTTTTTCTCGTCAAGGGACAGAAAAAGTATCAGTATTAAGGGAAAGAGTGCTGTTGAGGGAACAGCACTTTTTTGTTATAAATAGATAAAATATAACGGACGGTATATAAAATGAAGATGTAGAGTAAAGAAAAAGCCCGCAAACGGCGGAGCGCCCTGTAGATATATTCAGCTGGTATTCGGAGTTGTTTACAAGGCGATTTATGTTAGATTCGGTGCGCTAAGGTTGGCGAACCCTGCGGTAAAGTCTGACATCAGAATACTTCAAGCAGGAACGGATGGAGTGTCAGGACTACTGCAGCAACCGAAGAATCAAGGCAAAGCGAAAGGACCTGCCGCCTGTAATTCACAGGCAGCAAGCCCTTTCGGTCGCTTGAACAATCTTTGTCTAACTTTTAGAGGTCACTTCAAAAAATGCCTTGCTGTTGTATTTGAGGGAATGAAAAGCATTTGGAGCTACTTTTCTAATTTAGAATAGAGAGAGGAGAAAGAAATTCTAAGAAGAATTACTCGCCGACCTTGACGAACACGCCGCCAGCCTGACAGGACTCGGTAGCAGCCTTAGCCATGAGAACCGGACGCAAGCCATCGATAGCGCCGACAACAGTCTGGGTATCGTTGTTGATTGCATCAACGAAGGAGATAACCTGGTTGATGAATGCCTGGTTGTAACGCTCGAGGAAGAACCACAGCGGCTTCTCGGAGTGAGCGCCATCCTTGGTCAGTACGGTGGTGGTGTTCAGCAGGTCGTTGGCATCGGAAGCCATGCCCTTAGAGCCGAACGCCTCTACGCGCTGGTCGTAGCCGTAAACTGCCTGACGGGAGTTGTTGATAACAGCGATGCAGCCGTTAGCCATCTTCATGGTAACAACAGCGGTGTCAACATCCGGAATACCGGACTCTTCCTGCAGGTTCGGGTTAACGAGGCAGGAACCAACAGCGGAGATCTCAACAGCCTCGGAACCGGTTACGTAGCGAACCATATCGAAGTCGTGGATCATCATATCGTAGAAGATGCCGCCGGAAACTGCAACGTAGGAAGCCGGGGGCGGCTCCGGGTCACGGGAGGAAACGATAACGATATGCGGATCGCCGATCGTGCCGTCCTTAACTGCGTCTGCAACTGCCTTGTGGTTGTGGTCGAAGCGGCGGTTGAAGCCTACCTGGAACTTAACGCCCTTCTCCTCAACGAGTGCGAGCAGCTTCTTGATCTTGTCGATATCATAGTCGATCGGCTTCTCGCAGAATACGTGCTTGCCAGCCTGAACTGCTGCCATGGAAACATCGCAGTGCGTATCAGTGGAGGAGCAAACGAATACTACGTCTACCTCAGGATTGTTGATAACGTCCATAAAGTCGGTGGAAACGTTGGTGATCTTGCGCTCTGCCAGCCACTCGCGTGCGCCGGACTTATCGAGCATCGGGTCAGCAGCAGCTACTACCTGAACGCCCGGTACGGAGTTGATCAGGTTGTTGATGTGCAGCTTGCCGATTCGGCCGCAGCCTACAACGCCAATTTTCAAAATGCCCATTGGAA